>JAGGSF010000093.1 GCA_021159235.1 Deltaproteobacteria bacterium
GCTAGAATTCGGGGATTTTGTCCAGTAGGGAAGTTCCAGGAAAAAGTGCACAGTTAGGCACGGTATGGCTCCCCGGGCAGGACTCGAACCTGCAACCTAGTGGTTAACAGCCACCCGCTCTGCCAGTTGAGCTACCGAGGAACAAAATCATAAAGTTTATATAGCGTAGGAGGGTGAAAGTCAAGTCCGCAGGACTGAGTCCTGCGGACTTTTTTATTACTCTGTAATTTCTACTTCTTTAAAGCCTTTTCCTGGATATAGTTTTGCAAATCCCATAACGCCGCCTGCAAGCAGGAGTTTTCTATCCCTATCAGACAACTCATATACGAGAGGAATGTCGATGTTCTTTGTTTCATCTCTCATTGTTATTTCGCCCCTATCTTCAATTAATGCTTTTCTCGCGTCTTTGAGTGTTAGCTTGTCTCCCTGATCAATCTTGTCATAATCATCAGGATTTTTGTATAAAAGGGGCAAAATGCCGAAGTTTATGAGATTTGCCTTATGAATCCTTTCAATAGTCTTGGCTACCACAGCTTTTACTCCTAAGTACATTGGACACAGAGCAGCATGCTCACGGGATGAACCCTGACCGTAGGAATCTCCTGCCACGATGACATTGTATTCACCCCTTTCTTTGACCTCTAATGCTCTTTGAGAGAAGGTTGGATCTAAGGATTCAAATACATACTTAGCATATTCAGGCACGTTTGATCTATATTTTAATCTGGTGCCAGCAGGTGAAATATGGTCGGTGGTAATCTTGTCTCCCACCTTAATTATTGCTTCTCCTTTAACTTCATCTGGCAGTGGTGATGGTATGGGTGCTTCTTTAATATTTGGACCTCTGTACAGTTCTACTTCACTTCCATCTAATGGTGGTGTGATTACAGAGCTGTCATCAACATGGAAGTATTCTGGCAATTCAAACTGAGGGCATTCAATACCGAATTTTTCTTTCAGGTCTCTGGGGTCTGTTAATACTCCGGTTATAGCTGTAGCGGCGGCTGTCTCCGGGCTTACCAGATAGATTTTTGCGCTCAGTGTTCCTGACCTGCCATAGAAGTTTCTATTGTTTGTTCTTACACTTATACCATCACTCCTCGGTGCATAACCTATGCCGATACAAAAACTGCAGGAGGGTTGAACTAATACTGCACCAGCAGCAATGATCTTGGAAAGCCAGCCTTCATCTGCCAGCATTCTGAAGACCTGTTTTGAACCTGGAACATATACAAGTTGTACGTTGGGATGGGCATGTCTTCCATCCAGAATCTCTGCTACAGTTCTACCGTCTTTATAAGAGGAATTTGTGCAGCTTCCTATACAGACTTGATCAACAGCCATGCCTTCAATTTCTCTTACCTTTACTACATTTCCCGGTGAATGAGGTTGAGCGACCATGGGTTCCAGTTCATCCAGGTCTATTTCTATTACTTTATCATAGGTTGCATCAGGATCGGGCAAAATTTCCTTCCAATCTACTTCTCTGTGCTGTGCTCTCAGCCATTTTCTTGTAATATGATCAGAGGGGAATATAGATGTGGTTACACCTAATTCTGCGCCCATGTTGGTAACTGTTGCTCTTTCTGGCACACTTAGCGTTTCTACGCCGGGGCCGAAGTATTCAGCTGCCCATCCTACATTGCCACGTGTAGTGAGGATTTGTAACACTCTAAGGATTATATCTTTTGCTGAAACAAATGGACGAAGTTTACCTACCAGTTTTATGCCTACCACCTTTGGACAGGTAAGGTAAAAAGGCATACCGGCCATAGCTGCAGCTACATCCATTCCTCCTACTCCGATAGCTATCTGTCCTATCCCACCACCAGTTGGGGTATGAGAATCTGAACCTATAAGCACTGTTCCTGGTTTTCCGAATCTTTCTATGTGTACCTGATGACAGATACCATTTCCAGATCGGGATAAAAGCTCGCCATATTTGGCGGCGAATGTCTGCAGATATTTGTGGTCATCCGGGTCTTCAAAGCCCATCTGGACAGTTTTGTGGTCTACATAGCTGATGGCAAGGTCTACTTTTGCTCTATCTGCTCCCATCTGTTCGAATTCCAGGTCTGCCATTGTTCCTGTGGCATCCTGAGTGAGAGTTTGGTCAACTTTAATGGCTATCGGCTTTCCAGGAGCAAGCTCACCTTCTACAAGGTGCTGCTTTAAAATCTTCTGCACTACATTAAGTCCCATTTCTCCCTCCTTAGCATATTTTTTCTACTTTTATACCACAGTTTTCGCTTAAATGTCAAATAGCCATGCTTACTTGACAAACCGTATTATTTAGGTTAAATGAGGTAGTATGGTAGGTGTAGATATTGGCATATGGTCAACAAAAATAGTTGAGTTACGGCGAAAGGGTGGAGTTTATGAGCTGAAGAAGGTTTATATGTTTCCTACAGATCGTTCTATTTTCGCGGAAAAAGAAAGGAAAATACAAAAAGAGAGGTGTGTGCATTTCTTAAAATACACTGTGCGTCATTGCAGGTTGCGCTCTAAGAAGATAACAGCTTCTCTTAACAATGAAAACTGTATTGTCAAATATATCCGGATGCCTCAAGCCCCTGAGGATCAGATGGAAAATCTTTGCTGGGAAGCAGTAAAAAGTGATGTTCCTTTTAACAGACAGGAGGTAAACATAGATTGCAAGATAGTGGATATAGATGAAGAAAGAAAGGATATGGGTGTTGTCATTGCAGTAGCGAAGAGAGATCTGATTGAAAATCTTATGGATGCATTCAAGAAAGCGGGGGCAAGATTGGCTATTGTGGATGCGGATGAGCTGGCTTTGTACAATATATGGGAGGTAAACTACGGTTTGGAAAATGAGAAGAATGTGTTGATCGTAGATATAGGGGCAGAACTTACCAAGATGTTAATTATCATAGATGCAAGACCGTGTTTTGGTAAGATGTTTTATGGTGGTGGATGTGATGTAACGGATGCAATTCAAAAAGGAATTGGGGTGGAGGAAGCTGAGGCAGAGCGGATGAAGATAAAATTGGCAGAGGATGAGCCTGTGGAGAGAAAAGAGGAAGTTTCCAGTGTTTCTCGCGAAAAAGTGGAGGGTTTATTTAGAGAGATGAAGAGTTCGGTAGATTCCTTCTATCGGGAAAAGGGCGGAAAATTTCCATGGATAGAGAAGGTTTTTTTATGCGGAGGAAGCAGCAGGTTGCCTTTTTTGAAGGATGTAGTTAGACAGCATTTTGATGTTCCTTCTGTTGAGGAATTTAATCCGTTTGGTATGTTTGTTATAAAGAAAGGTTTTTCGGAGTATATAGAAAAGAGGGTGACAAGTTTTGCTATTGCTGCCGGGCTGGCTCTAAGACAATGATTGAGATTAACTTAATAAAGAAAAGAAAAGTAAAAAGAAAGGTGGAGTGGCCTTTAATTATCATTATTTGTGAAATTGTTTTCATTGCTGCAGTTGGTGGATGGCAGTATTCCAGGATTGTGAGTTTAACAAAAGAGAAGAAGAGTTTAAGTTATGTAGAGGCTAAACTGACGGATTTGAGGAAGGATTTATCAACACTTAAAAAAAAGATAGATGTAGTAAAGAATTTGAGCAGGAATAGGGGCAGAATGATTTATGTGCTCAGGTCTGCTGTAGATGATCTGCCTTATGGTGCGTGGTTAACAAATTTTTGCCTGAAGGGAAACAATGTTTCTATTAACGGAAGGGCTAAGGGAGCGGAAACTGTAGCTCGTTATGTGAGGAACCTGTCCGTAGATGGAAAGTTTTCCAATGTTTCTTTTAAGGATTATGGTATCAGAAGAAACGATAGCTACGAGTTAGAGGCGGTATATGATTTTTCTGTAGGTTGCAATGTTAGATAAAAAGATTGTTGGAATTATAGTGATTGTTGTGGTTTTTGTTTTGTGGTATTTTCTGCTTTTTACACATTTTAACGGACGGATACATAAACTGTCTCAGGATGTGGAGAGATTAAAGAGAATAAAGAACAGCGATATTCCGCAGTTGCAGAGTAAGATCAGGCGTGAGAAACGACTGCTAAACAGTTATGCCTCTATTTTACCCCTAAAGAATGAGGTACCTGCTCTTCTTACCAATATCTGCCTGGTGGTAAAAAATTGTGATGTTAATCTTTTTTCTTTCAATCCGCAAAAAGAGGAAGATAAAGACATGTATGTGAGTGTGCCGGTAAGACTGAGAACAAGGTCTACTTTTGATAATCTATCCTGTGTATTTTCTAATTTTCTGAATATGAGAAAGATAGTGGATGTAAAAGATTTTTCTCTAACCAATCCAGAATTGCAGGAAGATGGGACTGTCCTTATTGATGGGGATTTTATATTGATGACCTATTATCTTAAAGAAGGGAGATGAAGAGGTTATTTTTGCTGTTATGTATCCTGTGTTTTTTGGGAATGTTTTCGTCTGAGGCGGTGGGTATTCGTGATCCCTTTCTTGATCCCATAAAATACAGGGAATTGATGGAAAAAAGAGGAAAGGTAAAAGAGGGAGTAGTGATTTCTCCTTCAAAATTATCTGTAAAGATGATTGTGTGGGGTAGGCTGGGAAGATATGCTTTGCTTTTGAGGTCTGATGGTACAGCACGAACGGTTAAGGAAGGCAGTAGAATATGGGGTTTTAAGGTAAAGAAGATTGAAAGGGATCAGGTGCAGCTTATAAAGGAAAATAAATTGTATATTTTGCCACTGTTTGAGAAATAGAGGTGTGTAATGCGTAATTTTTTAATAATTCTGTTGTGTTTTGTAAGTTTGACGGTTTATACAGAAGGTGTGAAGGCTGCAGGCAGGTTTCCTGAAAAGGCTCGCATCTCATTTGATGTGAGAAATGCAGATATTAAAGATGTTTTATCGGTGCTCGCTCGTGTAAGCGGATTAAATATTATCACCAGTGATGAGGTTAAAGGAACATTGACCATGCATCTGGAAGATGTTCCGTGGAATCGGGCACTGGAACTTATATTGATGCAGAAAGGATTAACCTGTGAGAGGATAGGTAATGTGCTGAGAATAACCACCTCCCAGAGATACATTTCTGAGAAAAGGGCAAAACGCAAGGCAGTGGAAGAGGAGAAAGAAACAGAGAGGCAGAAGAGGTCAGTTACTGCTGTTATAAAGCTAAATTATGTAAAGGCAGATTATGCACGGAAGATTGCAACCAGGCTGGCTTATGGCAAAGGGGTAAAACCGGGCTTGATTGTAGCGGATAAAATGAACAACAGTATCATTATTCATGATATAAGAGAGAATATTATCAAAATTAAGAGGATAGTGAAGGATATCGATGTGCAGAGAAAACAGGTAGAGATAAACGCTCGCGTAGTGCAGGTGTCAAAGCCATTTGAGAGACAACTGGGTATAAGCTGGGGAGGAAATTACCTTTCACCCTCTGGCAAGCATACCTATATAGGCATAGGGGGTTCAACTTCACTGATAGGTTATGTAAATCCAGGTTCAGGGGGACTTGCACAGATATCTGATACTCCCGCCCTTCAAACATCAAATTACATTGTAAATCTACCCAGCAGTGCTGCCACAGGGGGCACACTCGGTTTGGCTTTGGGTAATGTAAGGGCAAATTACAATCTTGATTTGAAATTAGAAGCAGCACAAACGCAAGGTTACTCGAAGATTATCTCTGCTCCCCGGGTGATTACATTGGACAATGAAAAGGCAAATATAGAAAGTGGTCTGGAAATTCCGTATCAGGAAAAAACAGGTGAAGGGAACACCTCTGTGACATTCAAAAAGGCAACATTGAGATTGGAGGTTACTCCTCATATTACCCACAACAACAAGATTGTGATGGAAATAAAGGTGAGTAAGGACTCTCCAGATTGGGCTAATGTAATTGCTGGAACGGGAGAACCCCCCATAAAGAAAAATGAGGTAACCTCCAAGGTGATAGTGGATAATGGTCAAACTGTTGTTATCGGTGGCTTAATAGAGGAGACAAGGTCAAAAACTACCACCGGCGTTCCAGGACTTATGACTATTCCTCTTCTTGGATGGTTATTCAAATCAGAGCACCTGCAAAATCCACATGATGAACTCCTGGTATTTGTAACGCCAAAGATAATTCCTGTTCGTTAAAGTTGATTGTAAATAGAAGAGCATACCACGATTATGAGATACTGGAGACCTTTGAGGCGGGTATTGTGCTTAGAGGGGCAGAGGTGAAATCGCTGAGGGAGGGAATGGCAAATCTAAAGGGCAGTTATGCTGAGATTAGAGAGGAAGAGGTATGGCTTCTGAATTTTCACATAAGTCCTTATCCTCAAGCAGGAGTATTTAATCCGGATCCGGATAGAGATAAGAAGCTGCTTCTTCATAAACAGCAGATAAGAAAACTTACAGGCAAAGTAAAGGAAAGGGGTTTGACCTTAATTCCTCTTAAGGTGTATTTTAAAAATGGCAAGGCAAAGGTTGAAATTGCTTTAGCTAAGGGAAGAAAATTGTATGATAAGAGAAGGGTTTTAAAGGAAAAAGAGTTAAGGAGGGAAAAGGAAAGAGCTCTTAAGGAATATTAGGGATCTGTCTTTGGTGGTTGCCTTGATTTTTCTGTAAAGTTATTTATCTTTATTTTACAATTTTTGAGGGGGCGATTTGGGTTCGACAGGGATGAGAGTAGTGCTTAAAGTGCATGCCGAGTTTCTGCTAGCTCGTAAAAATAGCAGAGAAAAAGTAAACGCAGACAATAGTTACGCATTGGCTGCTTAGATAAGCAGCGATCCTTCTACGGCTCTTCTTACCCGGAGCTGCAGAAGGATTAAACCCGAGGGTAAGAGGGTGTAGTTTTCCTCGGAACTACACCTTAAACTAAGAGGAAGAGGGCTTAGTCGCTTGCTATCTTCAGAGATTAAGTCCTCTTAAAATTGAAGAAGATAGCTAAGCATGTAGAACTTTGGCACGAAACATCTCTGGACGCGGGTTCGATTCCCGCCGCCTCCACCATTTATGCGTACTTCTATCCTGTCATTACTGTGGTATTTTTAAATAGTAATCACACAGAAACAGGTTAAGGATTGATTTTTTGATATTTTTATAGTAAACATAATGCACATGACGGAGGTCAGGATTCACGGAAGGGGGGGACAGGGAGCGGTTGTCGCATCTCAAATTCTTGCCTTAGCAGCAATGAAGGAAGGTAAATATGTGCAATCCTTCCCGGAGTTTGGTGTAGAGAGAAGGGGTGCCACGGTAGAGGCGTTTGTAAGGATAGCAGATAAGAAGATAAATGAAAGATGCAAGATATATCATCCCCACTATGTAGTTGTCATGGATCCTGCACTTGTAAACATAGTGGATGTGACGGATGGTATGAGAGAGAATGGATGGATACTCATAAATACAAGTAAAATGCCTGAGGATTTCTCCTTTCATGCCAGTGTGGCTACAATAGATGCTTTTTCCATTGCCACTGAAAAAGGATTGGGCTCACATGGGCATCCTATTGTGAATACCACTATTTTAGGAGCATTTGTAAAGATAGCCCCTGTTGTTAGTGTTGAAGCCCTGTTAAAAGCAATAAGAGAAAGTGTTTCTTCAAATACAGAAAAAAATGTAGAAGCTGCATTGTCCGCCTATGATAAGGTGAAAATATGAAATTTCGTGCCTCGGAATTGCCACTTACTCCAGTTTCTCTAAGAAATACAATTCCTATAAGAACGGGGGACTGGAGATATGTGGAGCCGTTCTATGAAGAGAAACTGTCCCCCTGTGCTTTTGCCTGCCCGGTGAAAACAGATATCACCAGTTGCATTGCCCTTTTAGCTGAAGAGAGGTTTGGGGAGGCAGCTGAACTATGGAAAGAGAGCAATCCCTTTCCTGGTGTGTGCGGCAGGGTATGCCCCAGGTTTTGTGAGAGGGAATGTCTTCGTAAACACTTGGGTGGAAGTATAAAAATTCACCTTTTAGAGAGATTCATTGGAGATTTAAATATTTATGTTCAAAATAAAATTCAGAGAAACGGTAAGAAAATAGCTATCGTAGGCTCTGGTCCGGCGGGACTTGCCTGCGCTTATCATCTATCAAGGAAGGGGTATGAGGTAACCGTTTTTGAAAAGGAAAATCTTTTAGGTGGACTTTTGCGCACCATTCCCTCTTACCGCTTGTCTCAGGAAATTGTAGATAAAGAGATTGAAGGAATTCTGAAACAGGGAATGGATATAGAAATAAACAAAGAATTGGGGAAGGACTTTTCCTTACAGGAGTTAAAACAACAGTTTGATGCAATCTGTGTAGCCACAGGACTGAAGGAAAGAAAGTTGAACATAGAGGGAGTAAAACTTTCTAATGTATGGAGTGGCAGAGAATTCCTAAAACTGAATAAGGATATACAAAATAAAAAGGTTGCTGTAATCGGCGGTGGAGATACAGCTGTGGATGTAGCGAGGGTAGCTTTAAGAAGGGGTTCAAAGGTTGATGTCTTTTACAGAAGAAGAAGAGAGGATATGCCTGCTAATCCTTATGAAGTAGAAGAAGGTATGGAAGAAGGTGTGAATATAGAATATCTGTCTGAACCTTTAAAAATAGAGAAATATGGTTCTTTTCTCAGACTTTTTTTAAAAAAGAAGGCAGATGGGAATGGTGAATTCTTTATTGATGTAGATGGAGTGGTAATAGCGGTCGGTGAAGAGGGGAAAACTGTTGACGGTGAAATGGAGGATACTTTTCTCTGTGGTGATATACTGACACAGAAGGGAACAGTGTCTCATGCCATTGGTTCTGGTAAAGAAACAGCTTCTTTGATCCATGAATACTTTTTCGGAGAAAGTACCTTAGCTGTTCTGCCCGTTGTAAAGCCTGAAGATATAAATTTAGATTATTTCAAGGTAGACTATCCACCAGAGGAGAAGAAAAGAGATGTATCTCAAAGAATAAAGGATTTTGATGAAGTATGTCAGGGATTGACAAAAGAAGAGGTAATAAAAGAAGCAAAGAGATGTTTTAGTTGTGGGAAGTGCAATGGATGTGATAACTGTTATGTATTTTGTCCTGATGCGGCTATCTCTAAACAAGACGGGAAATACATCATAGACTATGACCATTGTAAGGGCTGTGGTATATGTGTGGAAGAATGTCCCAGAGGTGTAGTTTCTATGAGGAGAACAGAAAAATGAAAAAACTTCTTACCGGAAATTATGCCGCATCTTACGGTGCCATACTATCCCGGGCGGAGGTCATCTCCGCTTACCCCATTACACCCCAGACCCAAATAGTAGAAAAACTATCTACCATGGTGGCGGAAGGGAAGCTGAGTGCTGAATTTATCAATGTAGAATCGGAACGCTCGGCCCTGGCGGTATGTATGGGTGCATCTGCAACGGGTGTCCGTGCATTTACGGCAACTTCAGCTCAGGGATTAGCTCTTATGCATGAACTTTTGCACTGGACGGCGGGTGCACGTCTGCCTCTGGTTTTAGTTAATGTCAACCGGGCAATGGCACCTGGCTGGACAGTGTGGTGTGATGAAAACGACAGTCTGTCGCAGAGGGACACGGGCTGGATACAAATTTATTGTGAGAGTAATCAGGAAGTATTAGATTCAGTTATTCAAGCCTACAGGATTGCGGAGAGGATTATGTTACCGGTGATGATCTGTATGGATGGTATATTTCTGTCTCACACCCAGGAGATAGTGGATGTTCCAGAGCAAGAAAAGGTAGACAGATTTCTTCCTCCTTATAAGCCACCGGTTTTTTTGGATACATCTTCTCCTCATGCCTTTGGCAGTCTTACTCCCCCTCCTGTTTATTTTGAATTTCGTTACAAACTGCAACAGGCGATGGATGAAGCCCAAGCAGAAATTGAGGAAACGGGTAAAGAATTTGGAAATATATTTGGAAGGAATTATGGACTTCTGGATGAGTATCTCCTGAATGGTGCAGAAATAGCTGTTGTTGCTTTGGGAACAGTGTGCGGAACATGCAGAGTGGCAATAGATAGATTAAATAAGAAGGGAAACAAGATAGGAATGCTCAGAATAAGAACATTTAGACCCTTGCCTAAGAAGAAGGTATTAGAGGATTTAAGAGGTGTGAAAAAGATTATGGTGATAGACAGGAACATCTCCTATGGTCATCATGGCATTTTACACCAGGAGATAAAATCTGCGTTGTATCGGGAATTGAATATACCTGTATTTGGTTTTATTGCCGGCTTGGGGGGTAGAGATATTACGCCCGAAGATATCGAACAGATGGTAAACTATACATTGAAACATGAAGAGCCAGATACAGACATTCTGTGGTGGGGAGTAAATAGGTGAAGATATTTAATATACCTGAAGAAGAGAACATGAACCCCGGGCATGTTGCCTGTCCAGGATGTGCCTCTGCACTGTCAATGAGATTTGCTTTAAAAGCATTGGGAAGAGAAACTATTCTTGTTGTTCCTGCCTGTTGCTGGTCTGTTATAGATGGTCCTTTTCCTTATTCTTCAGTAAAGGTGCCTTTATTTCATATTGCTTTTGGCACAACTGCAGCCTTTGCCTCCGGTATCAGAGCCGCTTTAAAAATGAAGAATAAGAAGGCCAATGTTGTGGTATGGTGTGGAGATGGAGAGGCATTTGATATAGGTTTCCAGACTCTTTCTGGAGCTGCAGAGAGAAAGGAGGATATTATCTTTGTATGTTATGATAATGAAGGCTATATGAATACGGGAATACAACGCTCTTCTGCTACACCGATAAGGGCCTGGACAACAACCACTCCCAAAAAATATCCCAAGCAGGAATTAAAAAAGGATTTGGTGGAGATATTTGCTGCCCATAAGATTCCATATGCCGCAACAGCGACGGTAGCTTTTCCTGAGGATATGATAAGAAAATTCTCCAGAGCCAAAGAAATAAGGGGGTTAAAACTCATTCATATACTGTCTCCCTGTCCTTCAGGGTGGAAGTTTCCAGAAAACCTCACGGTAAAGATTTCTCGCTTGGCCGTAGAGACGGGAATTTTCCCACTTTACGAGGTGGAATATGGTGAGAAGTATACGGTAAACCACATACCAAAGTGGTTACCGGTGGAAGAATATCTTAAAAAGCAGGGCAGATTTTCCCATTTAACGGAAAAGGATTGCCAGGAGAAGAGAGCATATATAGAAAAAAAGTGGCTTGAGCTTAGAGAAAAATCTAAGTCTCTTGAAAAAATCCCAATATTAGTTAATAATTAATTTATATCTATAAATTTTAAAAAGGAGGTAAAGATGATAAGGCTACATGAATACCAGGCGAAGAGGGTATTTTTATCCTACGGCATTTCCGTTCCTACAGGATATGTTGCCTTTTCACCGGATGATGCCTGGAAGATAGCGCTGGAGATCGGCCCGCCTGTGGTTTTGAAGGCGCAGATTCACGCTGGAGGGAGAGGATTGGCCGGTGGTGTAAAGATTGCCAGAACAGCAGATGAAGCAAAAGAAATTGCCTCTCAAATATTGGGGAAAAGAATGGTTACCGCACAGACAGGTCCTGAGGGGATAGTGGTAAAGAGACTGCTGGTGGAGGAAGCAGTAAACATAGATAAAGAGATATACTTCAGTATTGTCGTTGATAGAAGAAGGTGTAAGCCGGCAATTGTTGCTTCACCTGCCGGTGGAATGGAAATTGAGGAGATCGCAAAACTCCATCCAGAACAGATTATTACCGAACCCATTGAACCGATAGCAGGCATTATGCCCTATCAGATAAGAAGATTGTGTGATTTTTTGGGGTTTAATAACAATAGAGAAGAAGCGACACATATCTTCACCACACTGTACAGAATATTTGTGGAAAAGGATTGTAGATTGGTAGAGACCAATCCTTTAGTTCTGTGTAAGGATGGCAGTTTAATAGCCATAGATGCAAAGATGAGCATTGATGAAGATGCATTGTTCAGGCAGAAGGATATGGCAAGATTGTGGGATATTACACAATCAGATCCGTCTGAACTGGAAGCACAAAAACACAAACTGAGTTTTGTAAGACTAAATGGTAATATTGGTTGCATGGTGAATGGAGCAGGCCTGTCTATGGCTACGATGGACCTTATAAAGTTACATGGGGGAGAGCCGGCAAACTTCCTTGATGTTGGCGGCAGGGCAACACCAGAGACAATTGCTAAGGGTTTTGAAATAATATTAAACGATCCCTCGGTGCGAGCAATATTGATAAATATATTCGGTGGTATTGTTAGATGCGATAGGGTAGCAGAGGGAATCATAAAAGCCGTAAGGCAGGTTAAGGTGAATGTGCCGGTTGTAATACGGCTTGCAGGCACAAACAGAGAAGAAGCCATGGATATATTAAAAAAAGCACCATTTAAATTTTCAGTCATGGATGATTTGAATGAAGCAGCAAAAGAAGTAGTAAAATTGGCAAAGGGTGTTTAAGGGGGAAGAAATGTCTGTATGTGTTGACAAATCAACGAAAGTAGTAGTGCAGGGTATAACGGGAAGAGAAGGGAATTTTCATGCTTTTCACTGTAAAGAATACGGGACTCAGATTGTGGCAGGTGTTACCCCGGGGAAGGAGGGAGAAGAGGTGGCTGGCATTCCTGTATTCAACACGGTGAAAAAGGCGGTTGAAGAAACGGGAGCAGATGCTTCACTCATCTTTGTTCCACCACCATTTGCGATGGACGCAGTGCTGGAGGCAATAGATGCAGGGATAAGAACCATTGTGTGTATTACAGAAGGAATACCTATAATGGATATGGTAAAGATAAGAATGGTAGTGAAGGCAGAGGGAGTTACATTTATCGGTCCCAATACACCGGGCATCATTACTGCGGATGAGGCAAAACTGGGTATTATGCCAGGATTTATATTTAAAAAAGGCTCCGTGGGTATAATGTCAAGAAGTGGAACACTGCTTTATGAGGTTGTAGATCAGATAACGAAATCAGGATTAGGGGAATCCACCGCTTTAGGAATAGGGGGGGATCCTGTTACAGGTACAGATTTTATACACTGGCTGAAATTGTTTGAAGAAGACCCTCAGACCAAAGCCATCTTTATTATTGGAGAGATAGGTGGAATGATGGAAGAAGATGCAGCAGAGTTTATAAAGTCTAATGTTAAAAAACCTGTTTTTGCGTTTATTTCTGGAAGGACCGCTCCACCCGGGAAAAGGATGGGTCATGCAGGAGCAATTATTATGGGTGGCAGGGGCAGTGCAGAGACAAAGATTAAAGCTTTGAGAGAAGCTGGCGTAACAGTTGTAGAGAACATTACAGAGGTGGGTAAAACGGTGAAGGAGAAGGTGGGTAAGGGTTAAACTTTTACCATCCTTTTCTCTCTTATAAATACGAGAAAGGCTTCTACTGGTGAGGAAGGATATAGAGTGCAGAAGAGTTTTTTGTAGCTGTGCATCTTTGCTCTGTGCTTGTCTATGTTTTCTTTGCTTAGGCTTTCTGTTTTGTAGTCAAAGATGAGAATCTTTTTTCCTTCTATTACGCGATCAACAATGTATGTTTTATCTTCTGTGCAGACGGGCAGTTCGTTTCTTCCGGGGCAAGAGAAGATAAAGTGCGCTATTTTGCTGTTTAAAAAATCCTCTATTGTTTTTCTTGCTTGTTTCCACAACTTATCCGGGACAAATAGAAAGTGTTTCTTTATTTTCTTTTCTATTTCATCCAATTTTCCAAAATCATCTTCTTTATTTATCATCTCTAAAAAGGCATGGGTTATTTTTCCGAATAGACGAGCTTCTCTTTCGTCAATTGTTTCTTCTACCTTTTCCATACCGCCCCACCATGTCTTTTTTACTGGCTCACGGCAAATTTTCTCCTCTATTTTTTCACCCTTAGACCATTCTTTTTTCCCCTCTTTAAAGGGTATGCTTGTGTGTTTTTTGATTTCGTTGAACCAGGTTATTCCTTTCTTACCGTAACCGAAGATATACAATTCATATTTGGCTCTGGTTAAAGCAACATACAGAATGTTTAGTTCCTCCTGAATGCATCTTTTATTTTCTTCCTCGAATATTTCCCTTAGGTGTGGTGATTTTTCTCTATCTTTCCTGGTGTGTATCCTGTATATACCCCGAAATGTAAAGCTGTCATCGTAGGAAAAGATAAATTTGTTCTTTCGTGGGTTCAAACCCAAACTGAAGTCTGTCTCCGGTAGAATTACGGTATCGAATTCCAACCCCTTTGCCCTGTGTATCGTTAAAAGTTTGATTGTCTTTTTTTGTTCTGGATGCTGAATGTGGAACCTTTCCCTGTTTTCCTCTAAGTATTGCAGGAATGAGAAAAGAAGCGGTGGGTTTTCCCTTTCATAATCCGCTGCTATGTCTAAAAGCATGGCGATATTATCGGTAACAGGCTTTTTTGCTTTTTCTAAGATTTTTAAAATCAATGCACTTAGAGGAATGCGGTTGACCTTGGGCGCAAGGAATTCAATTTTTTCTGTGCAGAGTCCCTGTTTGTAATATTCATCCGGTTGAGATAAAAAGTATAAGGCATTTATTATATTTCTTATCTCCGGTGCATCCAGTAAAAACAGTTTTCCCTCTGCAACATAGGGTATGTTTTGTTCATCGAATACCTTGCATATCTCATTTATCATCTTCGTTGTTCTGGTCAATATTGCCACTTCTTTTCCGCTTTTTATAAGCTCTTCTGCTTTTTTCACGGTTTGATTTATAACCTCTTCCTTTGTTTCGTGTTTTTCTACTTCTACATATCCTTCTTCATCTATCACCGCTTCCTGTGGGGTATAATCATCAAACAGATGGATGAACAGGTTATTTACAAAGTTTACTATCTTTTTTGAGCTTCTGTAATTCTTATCCAGAGAAATGGTTTTAATCTTTCCCTTAAATCTTTTTTCTACATGGTGAAATAGTTCTGGTTCTCCACCTCTGAACCTGTATATAGACTGCTTTGTATCCCCTACGTAAAACAGGCTTCCTTTTTCTTCCTTAGTGCCTATGCCTGATGTAATCTCTTCTACCAGTGGTTCTAATATTTTCCATTGAATAACACTGATATCCTGAAATTCATCGATCAAAAGATGCTTTACTCTCCCATCTAAGCGAAAGTAAAAGTAATCTCTGTCTATTCTCTTTTGAAAAAGGTTGTGAACCAGAATTTCCATATCGTGGAAAGTAACAATATTCCTCTTCTGTTTTAATTCCTCCCACAGGCGCAGAAAAGAGGAGAATGAGAAGCACAGGGCATGGAGGTAAGGATCGGAAGGGAGTTTGCTGTATCGCTCTTTCATATCTATTTCCCTTGTGTAGAGTTCCTCCATCAAATTGAGCAGGAATTTCTTGATATTCAAGCTAACAGAGTGATGAAAGTCATACAGTTTTTCTATGGATTTCTGTAATGTTTCATCCTTTTCCGCATTTTCAAACATTGTATTTATTGTTTCTATCAAGTATCTCTTTTCTTCACTCTCCTCAACAATTCTGTATCCGGGTAATCTTCCCGCCTCAAAGGGAAACAAACCTATGATGGAAGAAAAGAAGCTGTGCACGGTGGATATATTTAAGGAAAATCCACATTTGTATAAATCGTTTAATATGAGTTTTATTTTATCTCTCGCCTCTTTCTCGTTGTTATCCAGAACACTCAATAGCTCATCATCCTTTCCTCTTGCAATACTTTCCATCCTCTCTCTGAGTTTCCTGCGGATATCGCAGATGGCACTGTTGGAAAATGTGATTACCAGGATTTCGTTGTATTTTACGCCTTTATAAAGCAGAGCGATGAGGCGGGAGATGAGGGAATATGTCTTTCCTGTTCCGGCAGAAGCTAAAACCGCAATATTTTCTTCAGGATTGCACAGATCTACCATTTAAGCCATCTCCTGCAGACTGGTTTATAGAGGCACATGTCGCATTTTTCCTCTTGCTCTGTAAAACAAAAGGGGCAGTCTTCGTTCAGGATAAGGGTGAAGATCTCTTCCAGTTCCTCCTGAAATCTTTTCATATCTATCTTTTCTGTCTTTAGACAAAAATCCTTCTTCAGGTCGTAGAATCCCAGTTCCACAATGTGTTCCAGCTTTGTGTATCCCGTTTTGTCCAGGAGCAATGCGTAGAATGGTAGCTGAACATTCACCAGTTCATTTTTCTTTTTCATATAGGTCTTTTTTATATACCCTGTCTTGTAATCCAGAATAGCATATTTTCCATCCCTTTCATCTATGCGGTCTATTATTCCCTCTATCTTTATCACCGTATTGTTTTTTAGCCTGTATTTAGCTTCTTTTTTCATTTCCAGTTCTTTTATCTTCCATCCTTCATCGAATCTTTTTTCTTCTTCATTAAAGAAGGTTTCAAACCTCTTCATATATATTTTTATCCGCCATCCATCATAGAATGTTCTAACTTTTGAGAAGAGTTCTCTTTCGAACAGCTGTTTTATCTCAGGCCCAGGCTTTCCTTTTTGATAGATCTTCTTCAGAGCATCATGTACAACAATCCCATAATCTACCGCTTCCATCTCTCCCTTCCATTTTCTTGGTTCGGGAATGTTTAGTATATTTTTCAGGTAGAATTTATAGGGGCAGAAGAGAAAATCGTTTATAGAAGTAGGGGAATAATTGATATTTAACAATTTTTTATAAAGATCTCTTTTTTCTGGCAGTCCTCTTTTTATATTGATACTTTTTTGAACTGTTTGAGGAAAAAGAATTTTGGCACCTATCCTTTTAGATTGAAATGGGTACAGGAAGCGGCTTTCTTCTTCCCCCTTTTTTTCATTCACCCGAGAGGCAAGATAGACATAAGGATGTTTTGAAAGTTCATCAAAATAACACGCAAACAAAGCTTCCCTATCTTCTCTTGTGGGAAGGTTAACCCTTTTTCTAATATAGGTGTTGAGAAAATATTCCTTTTCACTTTCTTTTGGGAATACCCCTTCCATCAATGAAGGGACGACTACCGCTTTAAAATCTATACCTCTTGCTTCCAGTACGCCGAGAATTTGTACGCCGTTTTCCCTTTCTCCATAAATGGGAATGCGCTTTTCATTGCCCAGACTCAAAAATAGATGAACAGTAGAATGAAAGTCAAACCTGTTATAGATTTTGCTGAGAAACTCCATTTCATCCAGGATCTCATGATAAGCATCTCTTTCATGAATACTGATAAACTCTCTGCTATATTTATCCAGAACATGTCTCAATTTCTGGCAGAATGTCTCTATTTTATCTGCATTACATAGAGAAAATATGTCCCTTAGAATTTCTTCTTCTTTGCTATATCCTTCTATATGCTCTGTGAATATATTGAATCTTACCTTTTTTTCATTTTCTATATTTTCCTCCACCTTTCTGGCGTAGTCATTCATCATTTTTAAAAAGGGATGCTTCAAAAAGGACAAAAAATCAGACCAGTAAAAATCGGCTTCTCTAACCTCGCATATACTTTTTACGAATGCATAACTCAATGAGGTCTTAAAGGGCAAACCAGCGGAATAATTGTAGGGAATACCCATCTTCTCTAAGAATGAGATGAGGGGCACAGCCAGGGATTCATCGGGCAAAACGACGGCAATCTCATCCCAAGGAATGTTCTTCTGGTTTGCATTTTCTATTGCCTTTATGACAAACGCTATTTCTTCCATTGTGTTCTGACACTGAAAAACCTCTATTTCAGGTAAGATTTGTGGATAACAGGATATTTTCAAAGTTTCATCAAACTCCAGTCCCTCAATATTCTTGCGCATAAAATCGTTTTCTTCCCACCAGGTTATCCATTCCACGGGAAATAATCTGGAAAGGGTATTTACTATCTTTTTTTCCTTTTTTGTTATTGCCAGAAAACCAAAAAAATATAGCTTTTTCAAAGGTAAGGCAGGTGATGTAGATAAAAATTCCTCTACCTTCTTTAATCTTTCTGCATCATCCAGAAAACCATTTGCCTTTAGCATCTCTTTGTAAGAGACAAATATATCTTCCAGAAGCTCTATGTGTTTTTCATAATCGCTGTACAGGGCTTCTTTCTTAAGGTCGTTAAAGTATACTTCTTCTTTTTCCAGCTCTTGAAAAAAAGTCCCCAATTTTTCACCGATAGCTGCGAACTTTAAAAAATCTTCCAAAAGCTCTCTGCTTGCATTTAGGTTTTCTAATTCTTTTCCATAGTTTTTCAGTGTGTTCCATAAAAGGAGATTTAAGATAGGCTTTCCAGGGAATACCCTTTCTTCGCCGCTGTTTGATATCAACCAGTTGCAGAACTCTACGATGGAAAATAACCTGGGAGGGATAAATATTCCATCTATTTCTTCTGACAGCCTCTTCTTAAAGTAGTAAGCGGCTCTTTTTGATGGAAAAACACACCCTAAGGAAGAAAAATCGGGGAAAAGGCTTTTATTTTCTGAAAGAAAATAGCTCACCGCTGTTTTCAAGAAGGGTTGTTGAATGGGAATTTTTATCAATTTCATATTTTAAAAACACAGAATAGATTCATATCCTGCCTCAATATAAGCCTTTCTTAAGCTGTCTATTACTTCTTTAGAGGCTCCTAAATAAACCAATTTTTGCGCATCCAGAAGAAATCCCTTATTTATGCAGGCCTTTATTAGAGCGTCTACTTCTTGAGTTGAAAGCTTTCTTTTTCTCATTTTAAGCACTTCTAATACCTCCGGAACCCACCCGTTTCTAATACAATCTTTTATTAACAGTTCATATCTGTCCTCTGATGTTCCCAGCTTAGCTGCATCTATAGCTGCTCCAATCCATCCCTTGCTTCTATAGAAATCCACCATGGAGTCAATTTCCTTTAATGGAATATTTAAGATTTTCATTACACTTTTTACTTCTTCAACCTGTCCAGCGTTGATATAAGCCATTGTTAAGAAGATCTTCATCTCTTTTGAAGCCCCCAGCTTGGCTTTCCTTAAAGCCTGATCGAGATTATTTCTTTCTATATAGGCTTTTACCAGTGAATCAATCTCTTCTGTTTTACTCATTTTAACTATCTCCTTATATTTTTTTGTTTATCATAGTTCTTTCGTTATATTATTCAATATTTTTTTATTTGACTTTGGTCATAATCTAAATATAATTTAAGGAGTTAGTTTACTTTATGGACACATAGTTAAAGGAGATAAAGATTATGGAGATGTGTGAAAGGATTAAATCCTTAAGAAAGAAGAAGGGTTATACTTTAAAGGCTTTAGCAGAAAGAGTGGGGTGTACGGATGCTTATATCTCCCAGATAGAAACAGGTAAAGCTGTTCCCTCTATCTCTATATTAAAAAAGCTGGCTGAGGCTTTAGATGAGGATATGAGGAATCTGATATGTGAGGAAAAAAGGGTAGATAAGATATCCCTCACTCCGGAAGAAAGAGCAAAGATCCTTTATCCAGGAAGCAGGATAAGGGCAGAACTGCTGGTTAATAAGATTTCAAACAAAGCCATGGAGCCCCTGTATAAGGTGGTACCTGTTGGCGAGGGCAGTAAGGGAGTACATCAACATGAAGGAGAGGAATTCGGTTATATACTGAAGGGTAGTCTGGAACTATGTGTAGGGGATCAGAAGGTGATACTTCATGAAGGGGATAGTTTTTACTTCAATGCACAAAGACCACATTCCTACAGAAATGTGGGAGATAAAGATGTAGAAACAATCTGGGTTGTTTCACCGCCTGTATTATAACTTGTAGGCGTTTAATACATGATGATGAAATGGCACTCTGCATGCAAGATTTAGTTCGTCTAAGGGTGGAGAGGAAAGGGTTGTAAAATGAAAGAAATAGCCGTTACAAATTTCTTTTATCTTTTTCAGGATAAAAGAATCAATGGATACCGCCCTTAAACTCACATAGTTATAAAGAGAGTCAAATTTCATCTTTTCAAATCTTTCATTCTTTATATCACAGGAAAGTTTAAGTGTTGCGCATACAGACCGAAGGAAGACAGCCTTTTTCCCATTTGATTCTACAAGTGTAACATGCATATCAGGTTCATATATCTTGGCAGCTAAACCCGGAAAACCTGCGCCAGAACCTACATCTAACAATTTTCCTTTGTCTTTTATTACCTTAAACAACAGGAGTGATTCACACAGCTGATATTTGATTAAGTCTTCAAAGGAGGCAGAAAAGAGATTTATCTTTCTATTCCATTTTAAAAGCAGTTTTATATACAACCAGAAGTTATCTGTGTTTTTTTCTTCTATCTCAATTTCGCTGAGGCAATTTCTAAACAGCTGTGTAAACTTTTCTTTACCTAAGGTTTCCGACATAAGACCTCCTCTGGAGGTTTATACTATAAAATGATTCCCTTAATCAACTGCTGAAAATAATGGTCTTGTTTCCATATACCAGGATTCTATTTTCCAGATGTAGTTTTATTGCTCTGGAGAGCACTATCTTTTCTATATCTCTGCCTTTGGAAATTAAATCCTCCACAGAATCTCTATGTGTAACCCGAATTACATCCTGTTCAATGATCGGCCCTGCGTCAAGTTTGTCAGTTACATAGTGGCTGGTGGCCCCGATGATTTTCACTCCTCTTTCTCTGGCCTGCCGATAGGGATGAGAACCTGCAAAGGCAGGCAAAAATGAGTGATGAATGTTAATAATACGGTTTGGATAGTGGGAAATGAATTGTGGTGTTAGGATTTGCATATATCGTGCGAGTATAATTAAATCTGTATTGTATTCTTTGAGAAGGGCCAACTCCTTTTTTTCCACTGTCATCTTTGTTTGTGGATTGATTGGAAATACATAAAAAGGAATTCCAAAGGTTTTTGCTACTGGACTTAAGTCTGGATGATTACTGATGATTAGCTTAATATTGGCTGCAAACTCACCTGCACTGTGTCGCAGAAGAATTTCATATAGACAATGAGGTGCTTTTGAAACAAAGATAGCCATGTTGGGGATATCATCTGTAAAATGCAGGCGCCAATCTATCTGAAAGTGTTGGGCTAAAGGACTGAATGCCTTTGGTATCTCCTGTCTTTCTAAATCAAAACCATTCATTTCCCATTCTATCCGCATAAAAAATTGCCCTTTTTCTGTGTCCGTGTACTGGTCAGCGTGAACAATATTTCCATTGTGTTCATAGATAAATTGAGAAACTGATGCTACAATACCCTTTCTATCAGGACAGGAAAGCAACAAAACAGCATGATTTCGTAATGAATCCATTTTTTTAAACTATTTCCCTATGCAAAATGTAGAAAACATTTTATCTAACATATCTTCTGTGGTTACATTCCCTATTAACTCGTCTAAAGCGCTTATCATGGACTGTATTTCTATAGAGATTAGAGCAGGGTCTATGTTATCCTTAATATGCTGTCTTAAAGCCGGAATTTTCCCCATGGCCTTCTCCAGTGTTTTCTTTTGTCTCTCGTTTGTGACGGCAATCTCGCTGTCGTTTACATCATAATACACAACCTGCTTGTATATTTCCTCTTTCAGTTTATCTAAACCTCTTTTGTTCAAGAGACAGCCTTCTACTATGGGATATTGAGGGAAAAGGTTTTCTAATTCCTCTCTATCTATTTTTTTGCCTAAATCTATTTTGTTCATAAATATAACCTTTCTGCAGGGAGCATTCTTCAGCAAATCTATAATGGCTTTATCTTCTTCACTCAATCTTTTTGATACATCCAGAACGAGAACCGCTATATCTGCTTTTTTTATGGAATTTTTACTACGCTCTACTCCCAGACTCTCTATTAACCCTTCTGTTTTTCTTATACCTGCTGTATCCAGGATCTTAAACGGCACACCGTTTAAGGTGATGTATTCGGATATCACATCTGTTGTTGTGCCGGGAATATCTGTTACAATCGCCCGTTCATCACTCAGTAAAGCGTTAAGGAGAGAAGATTTACCTACATTTGGTTTTCCTACTATACACAGGGTAACGCCATTTACAATATTTATACCTGTAGAGGCAGACCGCAAGAGCTTATCCAGTATATCATGGATATCATCCACTATCTTTAATTTACTCTCTACTGAAATGTTGGAGTAGTCTTCTTCTGGATAATCTATCATTACTTCATTGTAGGAAAGAAGCAGCAGTAGCTTTTCCCTCAATTCTTTTACAATTCTGGAGAGCTTTCCTGAAAGCTGGTTTTGACAGATCATTAGAGCCCTCTCAGTTTTAGCTGAAATTACCTCTGCTACTGCCTCTGCTTGCAAGAGATCAATTCTACCATTTAGAAAGGCCAGCTTTGTAAACTCACCGGGCTGAGCCATACGAGCACCATTTTCAAGCAGTATGCTTAAGACCTTTTTTAAAACTATTATTCCCCCGTGACAGTTTATCTCCACCATATCCTGTGTGGTATAGGAATGTGGTGCTTTCATGGTTGAAAGCAAGACCTCATCTACAATCCTTTCTCTTTTATCTACAATATGTCCGTAATATATATGGTGGGATAAGAAGTGCTCTTTATAAGGACGAAATATTTTCTGAGCGATGGGGAAGGATTGGGGACCACTCATTCTCACTATACCTATCGCACCATTTCCCAGTGGTGTAGCTATGGCAGCTATTGTATCTTCCATCCTTTTTTCTTCTGTTCAATAGTTTTAATCCTTTTTGTATCTATGAGAATTTGCTGGGCTATTGTCAAGATATTGTTGAAAAACCAGTAGATGACAAGACCGGATGGAAAATTCAAAAATAGCACCGTAAATATGAGGGGCAAGAAAGCCATTAACTTCGCCTGTTTGGGGTCCACGGAGGCAGGGGTTATCTTTTGCTGAATATACATACTTGCACCCATAAGGATGGGCGTAATGAAATAAGGATCACGGGCAGAGAGGTCATGAATCCAGAGTATAAATGGTGCTTGTCTCAACTCTATAGCGTTCAACAAAACATTGTACAGGGCGATAAATATAGGAATCTGAATAAGTATGGGCAGGCATCCACCAAATGGATTCACTTTATTTTTCTTATACAGTTCCATCGTTGCCTTGCTTATTTGTTCTGGTTTGCCTTTGTATCTTGTTTGGATTTCTTTTAACTGGGGTTGCAGGTCCTGCATGCGTTTCATAGAGTAAAAGGACATGAAACCTAAAGGGTAAAAAATAACTCTGATCAAGAAGGTGAGGATGAGTATTGCAACACCATAGTTCCCTGCTATGTTATAGAAAAACTTGAGCACATAGAGCAGGGGTTTCCCGATGAAACCGAACATGCCAAAGGTTACAATACGCGAAAGCTCATGATCGTAGGATTTCAATATATCAATTTCTTTTGGCCCAGCATAAATGGAGAGGTTTATAGAGGAAAGTTTGTTGTATTTTATAAATGAGTTTTTTCCTTTATTTTCTTCAAATCCACAACTGGAAGGGGTGTTCTCGGGAATGGCAAGAAAACAGAAATATTTATCTTCCTGCCCTATCCACTGAATGCTGCCTTTTGCATGGTTAATCTTTTTGTCCTTGCACAGCTTACCTCCAATCAGAGCTACACTGCCCAGGTGAGAATACTTTTTTTTCTTTTGAGAACCCAGATCTGGACCCAGATAAATGAAAAAGGGAGAATCAAAAGAAAAGATTTTGCCATCTTTCAGGAATTGAAGCTGGTATGAAAACAGATAAGAATCATAAAAAAAGGTATATGTTTTCACAATCTTATACCCTTCTCCTAAATCCTTTTCAAAGACAACTGTTTTTTCAGTTTTCTGAGGAGAAAGAGTAACTTTGTCTATGCTGCAGCTGTATGGAACCTGTTCCCATTTTTCCAGGGGTTCATAGGAAAAGATTGTTCTTAAAGGATAGAGAGTTCCCTTTTTTATCAATTTTACACCTTTATAGGATTTCATATCAAAGCTTGTGAGCACTGCTCCCCGGGATGAAAGTGTTGCTGTATATAGGTTGTTGGAAACAGTTACTGTTTTTACAGGTTGTTTTTCAAAATAGGTTTTTCTTTCAATCAACCTTTTCTTTTCTACCTTCTCGCTTGTAACTGATTTTTTCTGCACTTCCTTTTCGGGAGGAGGCATAAAGAAATAACCGTAAAGTATGAGAACAAAAAAGGATAAAACGAAGGCAATAATTACATTCTTTTCCATATTTTTTTCCTCAATGGCGATTTTACGGGGGGGTCATAGCCTCCTTGAGACCAGGGTGCGCATCTTAATATTCTCCACATAGCCATCAGAAGTCCTTCTAAAGGGCCAAATCTTTGTATTGCCTGTATTGCATAAACTGAACAGGAAGGATAGAACCTGCATTGCCTGGGAAAAAGAGGAGAAATAAAATGCCGGTAAAATCTGATAAAATATATTATAGTGTTTCCAAGCAACTTTGAAATTGTTCGTTTATCTCTTTCCACGATGCATCCTCCAAGCCTCTGTGAGCAATCAGTATTATATCGTATCCACCTTTTATTTTGGCATAATTCAGTCTGAAAAGCTCTCTCAATCTTCTCTTACATCTATTTCTTACGCAGGCCTTTCCTACCTTTCTGCTGGCTATTACTCCCAACCGCGAGTGATTCTTCTCATTTTTCTTCACCACCATGGTAAAATAGGGTGTATTGTATCTTTTTCCCGTTCCCAGTATTTCTCTATATAAACTGCTGGATTTTACTCTTTTTTCCTTTCCAAAAGCATTGCGCATTATTTATACAGAAATTCTCTTTCTTCCCTTTGCCCTTCTTCTGTTTAAAACTGTTCTGCCGCTTCTGGTTTTCATGCGTGCTCTGAAACCGTGCGTTTTTTTGCGCGGTATATTATGCGGCTGATAGGTTCTTTTCATCTTAAACCTCCAAATATCTGTAAAGTATACATAACACACAATTAAAAGGCAAACATTTTAAAATTGAAAAGCAGGCAAAAAATAGTATTATGAAATAAGAATAAAAGCAAGGGGGAAAATATGCTGGACGAGAAGATTATTTCACGGGCTATCATTGAAGAATACTCTAAGAAACTCCTTTCCTGCCTGAAAAATGATGTTTCTATTGTAGGTGGAGGGCCGGCAGGACTTATATGTGCATATTTTTTAAGTAAGGAGGGGTACAAAACATGCTTATTTGAGAAGAGGCTGTCCATCGGTGGAGGAATGTGGGGCGGAGGAATGCTGTTTAACAAGATTGTAGTTCAAGAAGAAGGAAAGACAATTCTGGATGAACTTGACATAAATTATGAAAAATATGCAGAAGGATATTATGTGTCAGACGCCATAGAGGCAATATCTACCATTGCTTCCAAAGCAGTGAAAAGTGGAACACAGATATTCAATTGTATGGAAACTGAAGATGTGGTTTTGAAAAAGACAGGTTCTGATTACCGGGTATGCGGGCTGGTGGTCAGCTGGTCTCCGGTAAACATGGCTCATCTGCCTGTTGATCCTTTGGTGGTAGAATCAAAATATGTAGTGGATGCTACAGGGCATGAAGCGGTGGTGGCTTCCACACTGGAGAAAAAGGCAGGCGTAAAACTCGTCTCCCCTACCGGCGGTGTCGTCGGGGAAAAACCGCTGTGGGCAGAGATGGGAGAAAGGGATGTAGTTTTACATGCAAAGGAGGTTTTCCCGGGATTATTTGTGGCTGGAATGGCTGCGGTTAATGTCTGCGGTGCACACAGGATGGGACCGATATTCGGCGGAATGATGCTCTCCGGTAAAAGGGCCGCACAACTGATCATAGAAAAATTAAGAAAAGAAGTGTAGATATGCATGTTGTAGATAAAGCCTTTAGAGAATATGACATAAGGGGTACTGTAGATAAAGAAATAAATGAACATTTTGCCTTTGTGCTGGGTAAGATTTTCTCCGCATATATAAGAAAAAAAACAGATAAGCGGGAGATTACAGTAAGCGTGGGGTATGATGCACGCTTGAGTTCAAGGTCTCTTACCCAGTCTCTTATAAAAGGCTTTAATACTCAGGGCGTGAAGGTAATCAATGTAGGGCTTGTTCCAACACCCCTTCTGTATTTTTCTCTATTTAAATTACCGGTAGATGGGGGAATAATGGTTACTGCTTCCCACAATCCTCCTCGGTACAATGGATTTAAACTGTGTTTAAATAAAACCACGCTGTATGGTCAGGAAATTCAAGAAATAAAAGAATTGATGAAAAGAGATAAAAACAGATATTTAAAACAGATAACTCCTGTTTACAAAGAATACGATATAATAAAGGATTACAAAGCGTATATCTTGAATCAGTTTGGTTACTTAAGAGAATATCACGATAAACCAAAATTGGTTTTAGATGCAGGAAATGGATGCGGAGGACTTGTTGCCTATCCATTGATAAAGGATCTGGGATTTGAAATAGAGGGGTTGTATATCGAGCCGGACGGAAACTTTCCAAATCATCATCCAGACCCTACAAAGGAAGAAAATCTAAGAGATATGAAAAAGGTAGTAAAAGAAAAAAACTATGATCTGGGAATAGGGTTTGATGGAGATGCGGATAGGGTAGGTGTGGTTTTAAAAGATGGAAGAACAATGCTGGGGGACAGGTTGATGCTCCTTTTCTCTGAATATATCTTGAAAGAGAAAGTAAAAAATCCCATCATCATTGCAGATGTAAAATGTTCAGATATACTGTTTGAAAGAGTGAGAGAGCTTGGTGGAAAACCCATAATGTGGAAAACAGGACATTCTCTGATAAAAGAAAAACTGTATGAAGAAGATGCCGTATTCGCGGGTGAGATGAGCGGACATTATTTTTTCAATGATCGCTATTTTGGTTATGATGATGCAATATACGGAGCATTGAGACTGCTGGAGATTATAACAAAAAACAATCTAAATTTATCAGAGTGGATGGATTCTCTTCCACGGGTTTCTTCTACACCAGAGATAAGGATGGAATGCCCGGAAGAAAGAAAGAAAGAAATTGTATTTAAGATCTGCGATTATTTTAAACAAAAAGGGGAAGAATACAAGATAAAGGAAATTGTAACTATAGATGGAATAAGGTTTAAGACGGAAGATGGATGGGTGCTGGTAAGGGCAAGCAATACACAGCCGGAACTGGTGTTGAGGTTTGAAGCGAAAGATGAGGGTTATTTAAAAAAGATGCTTAGCATTGTTCAAAACAAAATTGGAGAGTTCTTAAAGGAATGAAAAAAGAATTACCACTTAAAAGCGGGCTGGTAGAAAATGTGCGATTTTTTATGGGCAATGGGCAGACTGTGCTTGTATCGTGTTCAAATAAAAAAGGAACAACTAAAAATGTTCTCACTGTAACCTGGGTTACACCCACATCATTTCAACCTCTCCTGTTTTTGATCTCCATCGGTAAAGGAGAAAAAGGGGAAGGCACATACAGATTTTCTTATAGGCTCATTGAAGAATCAAGGGAATTTGTAATCAATGTGCCCACCATAGATTTAAAAGAAAAGGTTCTGCAGGCAGGTTGTATACATGGTGAAAGTATGGATAAATTTAAAGAGATAAAGCTTACCCCTATAAAGGCTAAAATAACAGCAGCACCTCTCATAGAGGAATGCATCTTAAATATTGAATGCAGAGTAGTAAAAGAATTTGAAACGGGGGATCATGTGGTGTTTGTGGGTGAGGCTGTTGCTATACACTACAATGAAGATGTAATGACAGAAGACGGATTTTCTAATAAATACAAACAAAAATCTAATATGGTGCATATCGTGGATCTGTTGGAGGAAAAGATTTAGGAACCTTCGTTTTTGTCCTTATTCAAAAAAGAGGTAAGCATATCAATGGGTATGGGAAACAGTACAAAACTTGTCTTCTCCGTAGCCACAGTGGCAAGAGTTTGAAGATACCGGAGCTGCAGAGCAGAGGGTTGATGAGAGATAATTTCTGCAGCTTCAGTTAATTTTTCTGCGGCCTGATACTCGCCCTCTGCATGAACAATCTTGGCTCTTTTTTCTCTTTCCGCTTCAGCTTGAGCAGCCATAGCTCTTTTCATTGTATCCGGCAATTCTACATCTTTAACCTCTACCATGCTTACCTTTATTCCCCATGGATTTGTGCCCTCATCCACAATCTCCTGTATCTTTTTATTGAGCCTATCCCTGTGGGCTAACAACTCATCCAGTTCACTCTGTCCAACCACATTCCTTAGGGTGGTCTGACCGAGCAGATAGGTGGCCTTTGTAAAATCGGCTACTTTGAGTATAGCCTGTGAGGCATCCACCACCCGAAAGTAGATCACTGCATCAACCTTAATGGTAACATTGTCCACTGTGATGCATTCTTGAGATGGAACATCCATTGTAACCACACGCAGGTCAACCTTCCACATCCGCTCAATAAATGGTATTAAAAGAACAAGACCCGGACCTCTCAATCCCACAAATCTACCCAGACGAAAGACAGCTCCTCTCTCATATTCCTGAACAACTTTAATAGCTGCTGGCAAGATTATTACTACTATCACTAAAATAACAATGAAATAAATCAACCAGTTCATTTTTCCTCCTTATTATTTTTTTGTTACCCATAAATTCAAGTCTTTTACTTTTTTCACCACAACCTCTTCCCCTGCCTTTATCTCGCCATTCATAGATATGGCATACCACAATTCTCCTTCAATTAAAACTGTTCCCTTAGGATTGAGCGATGTTTTTGTTGTTGCAGTTTTTCCTATCATACTTTCTGCACCTGCCGTCTTTTCCCTCTTTCTATCTTTTATAACAATACCAATGAGAAGTATGAAGAATGCAGCAATGACAATTAAAATCCCTATAACGAGAGCCAAACTTATTTTAATTTCCGGAGTATGGTGGAACAGAACCAGTGAACCCATAATTAGAGAGATTATCCCTCCTGTAGTAAGTAGTCCGAAACTAACAGTGAAGATCTCTGCTATAAAGAAGAGGATAGCAAGTAGAATAAGAGCTATACCTCCCCAGTAAGCGTTCAACACTCCCAGCGAGTAGAACGCCAAAAGCAGGCTTATACCCCCAACGACTCCAGGAAAAATCATCCCTGGATGGGAAACTTCTGTGATCAGCCCTATTATGGCTAAGGTGAGTAGAACATAGGCAATATTAGGATTACTTATAGTCTGTAAAAAGTGTTCAATGCCATTCATATCATTTTTAATTATTCTGTATTTC
>JAGGSF010000027.1 GCA_021159235.1 Deltaproteobacteria bacterium
GTACTCCTTAACCTTTTTTCTTAAAATCCTGAATGCATTAGATTTTTTAAAAAACAAAATTCCCTCGTTTTCAGAAACAAATTCTGCCAGATAATCCCTCAACCTTTTATCATCTTCCATGCAATCTGCAGAAAGTCTCCATCTTTTTGTGTATACAGGGATGCCCAGCCGCCTGTCCTTGGCTATTTCATAGAACCATCCGCCTATATTACCATCATTGAATTTAACGATTTTTTCTGAAGAAAAACAGGCCCTATGATAATGAGAATGGGATTCTACTTCTATTAAACCGCTTTTCTGCATTTCTTCCAGTTCTCTCCAGCTCATAAATTCACTATCCTTAACGAATGTATGGACCTCTTTCATACTAAAGCCCATTTCCCTTATCTCTGATGACAGTGGTCTTCTTAAGTTCTTATTACTTATTTTTGATGTTATCACAAATACTGTGCCAAAAAAACCGTATTGTTTCAGCAATGGATAGGCATAGATGAAGTTGTCCACATAACCGTCATCAAATGTCAGATGGACAGACCTTTTTGGCAGACTTTTTTTACCCTTGATAAAATCATAAATGTCTCTCAGTTTAACGGGAGAAAATCCTTCCTTTTTTAAAATCCTTAGGTGTTCTTCAAATGTCTCAGGATCTATCCTTTCCCCATCTTTTATATGGTGATAACAGAGAATCAGTGCGCCCATATCTTCTCCATAAAGGGTTTTAGTTTTTCTTTTACCTCCTCTACACTCAATGTTTTTAAACATTCAAGTGTTTTGCAGCTTTTCTTATTGCAAGGCTGACAGGATAGCCCCTTTGTAGTATATATATGCCTGGGATTGTCTGGGGGATGCCATCCTGAGGGATCACTCTTTCCAAATATTGTAAAAGACGGTGTATTTAGTGCAACGGCAATATGCTTTGGTGCAGAATCATTCCCTATATGCAGGTTTGCCCTTTTTATTAAAGCGGTAAGTTCGGAAATGGTTGTGTTTTTTAAGAATGTGTGTTTTTTAGAAGATAAAGACAGTGCCTCTTCTACATATTCTATTTCATCCGGTGCAGATATAAATACAACTCTTGCTCCTGAATCATTCAGCCAATCTGCAATCTGTATGAACTTTTGTTTACACCATCTTGCAGTCTCTCTTCTATGTGTAATGTCCATCGTTACCAGAAAGTCATCTTTTTTTATACCAAGTTTCTCCAATTTATCATCTATCTTATTTTTGGATTTTTCAGAAATAAACAATCTTGGCTTTGCGCCTTTTGCATCTACGCCTATTGCTTTTATAAGTTCCAGTCTATCGAAAACTGTATATCCCCTATCTATAAAATACGGTGTAACATTATAGAATATGTTCTTCCACCAGTGTTTTCTGTGAAAGGCAACTCTTTTCTTAGCTTTGGAAAAGATAGTATAGATGATACTTTTAAAATTGTGTATAAAATCTACTGCAACATCAAATTTTTCTCTTCTGATTTCAAGAAGTGTTTTAAATCCGTCTTCTATGGTGTAAATTTTATAGATTGCAGGGTCATTCTGCAAGATCTCTTTCCCCATTTTATTTGTTAAGAAGGATGTTTTTATGTTGTTTTTTATCAGTGCATCTATGAGTGGGGTGGTGAGCACTATATCACCTAACCTTTTGAATTGAATGAGAAGCGCCTTCATCTATTACTACCCAGTTTCCCTTCCTGTATATCATTTTTCCTTTCAAGTAAGAAATCTTTGATGGTTTGGTGACAATATACCTGCTTTTTTTGTTTTCCACAACCCTTCCATTGTAATAAAAAACAAGAGAGAAAGGAGAAACATAAAAGGTAGATATTGTTTGATGAGGACAGGTACGATTTAAGAATCCTGCTACATCTTTTGCACTGCAGTAAGGAGATAAGTAATTCGTGGCCACGAAGAGCGTCACTAAAAATATTACAGTCATACTTGCTATGTTACCTGCAATTAAATTTCGTCCATACAGATATACTGCAGCCAAAAAGGGTATAGACAATCCCATGAAGAGATAGAGCAGTGTATCTTCTGCATGTAGTTTGTAATAGAAGTGAATTGAAGCGCCAGCAACAATGAGTGTGTACAGTATTATCTGCAAAAAAAGGAAACTTTTAGGTAGGCGAATGGATTTAATGTAACTTGCGCAGATTATAGCTGCTGCCGGGAAAAGAGGGAGAATATAATGGGGTAATTTAGAATGGGAAAGACTGAAAAAGATAAATACTATTCCCAGCCACAATAAAGAGAAGAACTGTATTTTGTCCTTCTTTTTCCATATTAATTTTACCTTTTTTGCTATGCATAGACAAAAATATATACTCCAGGGAAAGAATCCGGCCAGGAATACAGGAATGTAATAAACGATGGGACCGGTTCGGTGATACTGGGATGTAAGAAATCTCAATATGTTTTCATGAAGCAAGAAATTACTTGAAAATCCGGGATAGGCATGTTCTACCATCAGATACCATGGCAGGTTGATGAAAAAAACAACAGGCAATCCTAAATGTAAATAAAGCAGTTTTATGGATTTTGTAAAGTTATAGTGAAATAGTAGAAAGATAAAAGATATCAAAATGGGTAAGATTAAGGCTACGGGTCCTTTGGTTAAACACCCCAAACCCATAGAAATATAGGAAATAAAAAGATAGTATTTGTTCTTTTCTTTAAAATAAAGGTAAAAAAGATAGAGTGAGACGGAGAAGAAGAAGGTCAGGGTTGCATCAAATATCACATAGCGGGCATAGATAATGTATTCAAGAGATGTGGCCAATATAAGAGCTGAATAAAAGGCAAATTCCTTGGAAGATATTCTTCTTATAAAAAGATAGGTGGCTAATATAAGCAGCAGAGAAAATACAGCAGAGGGTAAGCGAGCCTGGCATTCTCCCTTTCCAAAAATTTTCATGGAAAAAGCGTCCATCCAGTAAAAAAATACAGGCTTGGAGATGTGAGCCTTTCCATTAAAAGTAGGCAATGCATAGTTTTTGTTTTTAGCCATCTCAAATGCTACTTCTGCATTCCTCCCCTCATCGGGGTCAAACAATGGACGAACATTTAGCAGGAAAAAAAAGAAAAACAAACATAGGACAAAAAGAACCAAGGCATTTTTCATATTAGGTGAAGTGGCGGTGAAGGGACTCGAACCCCTGACACTGCGGATATGAGCCGCATGCTCTTACCAGCTGAGCTACACCGCCTCAGGATAAAAGATATAATATGATTACACCAATTGTCAAGGAAAATGCTTCAGGCATTTCCCTTGCAAAAATTAAAAATTTTTGTCAAGGGATTAGAAATGCTTAAGCTATTTCAACTGTGATTTTCCCGTTTTTTTTCACGAATGGTAGCTTATCTAATCCTCTTTTGGTTGGTCCGCATATGCGTTTACCATCTATTGCATATTTGCTTCCATGACAGGGACACTCGAAGATGTTTTTCTTTCTGTTAAAGTTTACAATACATCCCAGATGGGTGCAGTGGGCAGAAAAGGCCATTATCCTTCCTTTCAAATTTACGACAAATACCTCATCTTTATAGGCTACTTTATCTAATTCCGCTTCTGTGAAGGTCACTTTTCTTTTCCCTTTGGGATTGAATAGTATAAAGGAAACTGCAGGAATGGCAAGGACACACACTGTAATGAGTGAGAGGATAAAATCTCTTCTACCTGTTTTTCGCTTCATCGGTAATTACTCTTTCCACCAGGTCAAAGAGGATTCTGTAGAATTCTACCTTTGTGTTCTGTCTTACCTTTTTACTCAACTCTGATATCCATTTTATAAGATGTTTATTTAAAAATTCCTGTTTTTGTTCGTAAAGTTTTTTCTCCTCTAAATAGTCTAAAAATGAGAGTTCTACAGAGAAGTGGTCGGGCAGATCGGGGAAGTCTTCTCTCAATTCCAGTCCTGCGTTTTTATACATACCTGTTATATCATCCACACAATCAGCCATCACCCTCTTTTCTTCTGTGATATAGGTGGACTCATAGGGAGATACGGGGAGTTCCGGATAGGAAGAGATAAACAATCTTGTATATTCTACACGCAACCTTTCCACATTTTCTCTTTCTACATGCAAGGACAACCTTTCTACCAGATCTCTTTCCCGCCCGCTTTGTAAAAGAAAATCAATAACATCTGGCCACAATTTAACTATTTCATCCCCGGGAAAGAGGGAGAGATAGGTCAATGCACGAAAGATATTCATTTAACCCTCAAAACAGATTTTCTTCCCATACCCTTTTTTCCCAATTACCTGCTGTTCTAATGATGAATTCTAAGTCATCGTATCGTGGTTTAAAATTCAACATTTTTCTAATCTTTTCTGAGTCGGCTATCAAAACAGGTGGATCGCCTTCTCTCCTCCCTTTAAACCTTACGGGAAAATCTATGTTCATTACTTCTTTTGTTTTATTTACCACCTCAAGAACGGAATAACCATGACCGTAACCGCAGTTAAATATACTACTTTTTCCACCATCCATTAAATAATCCAGAGCCAGAATATGTGCCTGCGCTAAATCCTCTACATGTATGTAGTCTCTTATGCATGTTCCATCATCTGTATCATAATCGCTGCCATAAATTTCCAGACACCTGCATTTGCCCAGAGCAGTGCGCACACAACGGGTAATAAGATGGGTGGCATCTTTTACCGCCTGACCAATTCTGCATTTTTCATCTGCCCCTGCCACATTGAAATATCTTAAACACACATGCTGAATGGGTAGATCCTGCAAGAGCTTCTCTACTACAAGTTTTGTAGATCCGTAGGGGTTTATGGGGTTGAGAGGCATATCTTCTTTAACCGGATTGGTATGAGGAATGCCGTAGACGGCGGCGGAGGAAGAAAATATAAATTTCTTTACATTAAACCTCTCGCAGGTTTCCAGAAGATTGATGCTGTTTATTACATTATTTCTATAATATTTTAAAGGATACTTAACGGACTCGGGAACAACAACAGATGCGGCCATATGAATGACTGCATCCGGTTTAAAGTAGGAAAAGATATTCTCCAATGTTTTACTGTTGTTTAAATCTCCCTCAACGAGCTTTCCATATAAAACTGCCCATCTATGGCCGGTGGAGAGGTTATCATACACAAGGACATCATCTCCCCTTTCTCCCAACACTTTAACGATAAAGCTGCCGATATAACCGGCACCACCGGTAACTAAAACCTTCATGTTTGAAGATCCAATTCCTTGAGTGCAAATATTTTATCCCTTAAGACAGCTGCTGTCTCAAAATCCAGATTTTTCGCTGCCTTTTGCATCTCCAGGGTAAGTTTTTTTATCATCTTTGGCAATTTCTTCCTTTCTATATACTCACCGGAGAGCTCCACCAGTTTGTCTGTGGCCCTATAGTCTATTTCACACATCTCGGCGATACTATCCTTTGTGCTTTTTGAAATGGTATGAGGGATGATGTGATGTTTTTTGTTGTATTCAATTTGCTTTTTCCTCCTTCTTTCCATTTCTCTTATTGCTTCCTGCATTGCTTGTGTTACCTTTGATGCATAGAAGATAACCAGCGATTTGGCATTTCTTGCTGCCCTTCCTGCGGTCTGGATGAGAGAGGTCTTTGACCTTAAAAAACCTTCCTTATCCGCATCCAGTATTGCAACCAGACTCACCTCTGGAATATCCAGTCCTTCTCTTAGCAGGTTTATACCAATCAGACAATCAAATCTTTTTTCCCTTAGATCTTTTATAATCTTTGCCCTCTTTAGAGGTTCTATGTCAGCATGCATGTATTTTACCTTTAATCCTAAATCTGTATAGTATTCCGTTAAGTCTTCTGCCATACGTTTAGTAAGGGTGGTTACCAGAACCCTCTGGTTTTTTTCTGCTCTTTCCTTTATCTCTTTGTACAGGTCATCTACTGCGGTGGAAAGAGGTCTTACCTCAACCGGCGGATCTACCAATCCCGTAGGTCTTATGATCTGCTCTACGATGTACGGCTTTGATCTTTCTATTTCCCAATCTGATGGTGTTGCTGAAACAAAGACTACCTGATCTAATTTCTCTTCAAATTCTTCAAACTTTAAAGGTCTGTTGTCTAAGGCTGAAGGCAGTCTAAATCCATAATCCACCAAGGTTTTCTTTCTGGAATAATCCCCGTTGAACATACCGTGCAACTGGGGAATGGTCACATGACTTTCATCTATGATGGTGAGAAAATCTTTTTCAAAATAGTCTATAAGGGTAGCGGGCGGTTCGCCTGCTTTTCTTCCTGAAAGATGGCGGGAATAATTCTCTATACCCGGACAGTAACCTGTCTCTTCCAGCATCTCCAGATCAAAATTCACCCTTGTTTCTAATCTCTCTGCTTCCAGCAGTTTTCCTTGAGAGCGAAAGAAGTTTAATCTCTCTTTTAACTCTCTCCTTATCGCCTGGCAGGCATCCATTCTATGCAACCTTGATGTTACATAAAAGGATGCAGGGAAGATTACAGCATCATCCAGGGCTTGAATGAGTTTCCCCGTCAGAGGGTCAAATTCAAAGATATCTTCTATAGTGTTATCACCCATAATGATTCTCATCGCTGTGTTTCGCATATGTGCCGGGTAAACATCCACTGCTTCTCCCCTTACCCTGAATGTTGCCCTCTGAAAATCAATATCATTTCTCTTATACTGCATCTCTATCAACTGAGAAAAAAATTCCTTACGGTCTATACCCTTTCCTTTATGCAGGTGCAGTCTCATTCCACTGTATTCTTCTTTACTACCTATGCCGTATATACAGGAGACAGAAGCCACGATAATTACATCTTTCCTGGTGAGCAAAGCAGTGGTTGCTTTCTGCCGCAGGCGGTCTATCTCATCATTGATGGAAGCATCCTTGTCAATATAGGTATCGGTGCGCGGAATGTAAGCCTCAGGCTGATAGTAATCATAGTAGCTGATAAAATATTCCACTGCATTTTCAGGGAAGAAGTGCTTGAATTCATTGTAGAGCTGAGCGGCTAAGGTCTTATTATGTGAGATGACGAGAACAGGCTTGGAGATTTGTGCTATCACACTGGCAATGGTGAATGTTTTTCCTGAGCCCGTAACACCCAAAAGCGTCTGATATTTAACGCCACTTTTTATATTCTTTACCAGGCTTTCTATGGCCTTAATTTGATCGCCGGCAGGTTGAAAGTGAGAATGCAATGTAAATAGAGCCATTATCTATTTAAGCCTTTAAAAAACATCTTTCCTGAAAATACTCCTTGTTCTATACTTCTTTCTTGTTTCAACTTTTCAAGTGTAGCTTTCATAGTCTGTTCGTCTACATCAAAGGCGCGGGTTAAATCCTCCAAGGTGCAGGGCCTTATGGCTATCATCTTCAATACCGCTTTGTCCAAATTTACCAGAAAATCGACGTTTGACTTGTCAAATTCTCTAATGGTTTCTACTGGTGCGTGGCATAACTTAGTTAATTCTTCTTTTATGCTATTCAGCTTTTCAGCTGCCACCGGCAGGGCATAGTCTTCTACCCCGGGTCTTGTTACTGTTCCCAGCTGCACCTTGGAGGGATTTATGACATTTATCGCCTCTGCAATTTTTCTTGTCTCATCTTTTGTATCGTTCATCCCTCTAACCAGAAGAACCTCTAACCACAGCTTTCCCTTGAATGATTGGGTGAAATCTTTTATTCCTTCAATAATCCTGTTGATATTTAGAGAGGGATGAGGGCGATTAATCATTTTAAACATATTTTCACTTGCTGCATCTAAGGAAGGAATAATTACATCTGCATTCTTCAGCTCTTTTTTTACTTCATCCATCCACAATAATGAGCCGTTGGTCAAAACAGCTACAGGTTTATCCGTTTCATCTTTAACCCTGTTTATCAAAACACCTATATCCTTGTTTAAAGTAGGCTCGCCGCTTCCGCTGAGTGTTACATAATTTAACTTTCCTACTTTGTTTATATAGTCACAGAACTCCTGAATGATTTCATCAGGAGAAAAAAAGGATTTCCTTTTTACCGTGAGTCTTGTTGTTTTGCCTACCTCACAATATATGCAATTATAGCTGCAGGTTTTATAAGGAACGATATTTATACCCAGAGAAAGCCCCAATCTTCTTGAAGGAACAGGTCCATAGATGTATTTCATCTCTTTTCGCCTACCTTTATAATTTTATTTTGCCAGAATGCTTCAGCTATCTTTATGTCCATCTCTATTTGCTTTTTCAAGGCTAAGGCATCTTTAAATTTTATTTCATCTCTTATCCGATCGACAAATTCAATATTCAATCTCTTATTGTAGAGGTTTCCCTCAAATCTCAAAATATGTGCTTCTAAATGCATTACATCATCACTGAAGGTGGGATTGCTCCCCACATTGATTACAGCCTGAAGAAGTCTTTCATCTATTTTTACCCTCCCTATGTATACACCGCTTTTGGGCAGAAGCTCATTCCTGGGATATATATTTGCGGTGGGAAACCCCAGTTGTTTACCCCGTGACATCCCCTTTCTTACATATCCTTCAATGGAGTAATGTCTGCCCAGAAAGAGATTTGCTTCTTTTATCCTTCCATCTCTTATCAGTTTTCGCACTGCATTGGAGGAAACAACGTCATTTCCCACTCTTACCGGTGGAATAACATACAATTTGAAATGGTACTTCCGACTGTAGTTGAGCAGTGTTTCTACCGTTCCCTTTCCGCCTCTACCGAATGTATAATCGTATCCAATACATACCTCCTCTACCCCTAAAGCATCTAAAAGTACCTGTTTGACGAATTCCTCTGGATATATGCTGGCAAATCTCTTTGTAAACCGCGCGCAAATCATCACATCCACGCCAAAACTTCTTATAATATATGCCTTCTCTCTGAATGTCTGGATAAGGGGAGGGATTTTGTTGCTTATCACTTTCAACGGATGGGGGTAAAATGTAAATACAACAGATGTACCATCTATTTCTCTTGCTCTTTTTACGATCTTTTTTATAAGAGCTTGATGCCCTACATGCACGCCATCAAAATTCCCTAATGCTACAACAGGCCTCTTAAAATTCAGATGTTCCAGATCTCTTACAATTTTCATAGTAGCTTCTTCCAGATGCGCCTGAGGGGATTCGAACCCCTAACCGGCGGATCCGAAGTCCGCTGCTCTATCCGTTAAGCTACAGGCGCACCGTTAATTTATCTATAAAAAGGTGATTGTCAACTGAATAGTTTTTCAAAAAAGCTTTCTCTTGCCCGTTCTATTTCCTTTAGATTTATATCTATTGTGTTTTCAACGCGGAGCCTGTTTCCTTGTGTTTTTCCTATTTCTGTTATATTTACCCCTTCCTTTTCTGCTGCAATTTTTATCTTTTCTTTATCTTTTGTGGTTATTATAATAACCTCCTGCGATTCGGAAAACAGCAAGAAGTCTTTTCTACCTGGAAATGAAAGCTTTACTTTTGCACCTATTTTATTTTTTATGCTCATCTCTGCTAATGAGACAGCTATGCCTCCATCGGATATATCGTGAGCACAGCTGATTACATCTCTGCATGTTGTTATTATCTTTTGAAGTTTCTTTTCCATGTTTATATCGGGCTTAGGTGGTTTCCCTTCCACTTTGTTGTGTATCCATTTGAGATATGCGCTGCCTCCCAGTTCTCCCTGCTTCAGATTACCCAGAACGAGTATATCTTCTCCTTCATCTGTAAAAAATGATGGAATGCAGTGTTCTGCTTTTTCCAATATTCCTACCATGCCAATGACGGGGGTAGGGTAGATAGAGGTTTTATCCGTTTCGTTGTAAAAACTCACATTTCCACTGACTACAGGTGTATTTAGGATTTTTGCTGCCCGAGCAATACCTTCTACTGCTTTTTTAAATTGCCACATTATCTCTTCATTCTCTGGATTGCCAAAGTTCAGACAATCTGTCAATGCAACGGGTTTTCCTCCACAGCAGGTGATATTTCTATAGCTTTCACATACTGCATTCATGCCTCCTGTAAACGGATCTAAATATGTATATCTCATATTTCCGTCTACTGTTATGGCTATGGCTTTATCTGTTTCTTTTATTCTAATTACACTGCAATCTGAACCAGGTCCCAATACAGTATTTGTTCCTACGGAAAAATCGTACTGTTCGTAGATCCATTTCTTTGAACAGAGGTCGGGAGAGGATAGCATTTTTAACAGTGTTTCGTTATAATCTTTTGGTTCTGGCAGGGAATTGTAGTTGGATTTACCTGTTGTTTTTAGATAAGAAGGCATCTTTGTCTTTCTCTTGTATTTTGGAGCTTTCTTTACCACAGCTGTTGTGGGCAAGGAGCAGATTTCATTTTCCTTAGAATAAATCTTTATACATCTTTCTTTTATCACTTCCCCAATTATCTCTGCATCCAACCCCCATTTTTTAAATATATTTATTACATCTTTTTCTTTCCCTTTTTTAGCTATGATAAGCATTCTTTCCTGTGATTCTGAGAGCATAATCTCTCTTGGGTTTAACTTTTCTCTTAAGGGCACTCTATCTAAGTGTAGTTTCATGCCCCTTTTTCCCCTGTCTGACATTTCAAAGGAAGAGGATGTTAGCCCTGCTGCTCCCATGTCCTGCATTCCCTCGATGAGTTTTTTGTCCATTACCTCTAAACATGCCTCCAAGAGAAGCTTTTCTGTAAATGGATCACCAACCTGAACAGCGGGTCTTTTTTCTTCTGCTTTTTTATCAAAGGATTGAGAGGCCATAACAGCTCCCTGTATTCCATCTCTTCCTGTCTTTGAACCTGCATAAATGACAGGGCTACCTATGGTTTTTGCCCTTCCCAGGATTATATTTTCTCTTTTTGTAATACCTACACAGAATGCGTTTACTAAATTATTCCTGTTGTAAGATTCATCAAAGTAGGTCTCTCCGCCTACGGTGGGAATACCCGTACAGTTTCCGTAATCACCGATTCCTCTCACCACACCATCAATTAGATACTTTGTTTTTCTATCCCTGGGATGTCCAAATCTTAATGAATTGAGCATGGCGATGGGTCTTGCTCCCATTGTGAATATATCCCTTAGAATCCCCCCTACGCCGGTAGCTGCTCCCTGATAGGGTTCGATGAATGAAGGATGATTGTGGCTCTCCATTTTAAAGACAGCCACATATCCACTGCCAATATCTACTACTCCTGCATTTTCTCCCGGCCCTACGATAACTCTTTTCCCTTTAGTGGGCAGCTTTTTTAGGATGTACTTGGAGGATTTGTAGCTGCAGTGTTCACTCCACATGGCACTTATGATATCCAGTTCTAAGGGAGATGGTTCTCTTTTTAATATTTTCAAAAGATATTTGTATTCTTCTTCATTTAGTTTCATCGCTCTTTATTTAGCATTATTGCTGTTTTGGGTCAACATTGTTTACACATAAAAAAATTGTAAAAAATCCTTGACAGAAAATTTATAAGATGTAAAATAAACTTCCGAGTTCATCTTTAAGGGGTGAGATATGCAAGATGCAGAATGGTTGGTGGTGGGTATTGGTTGGTTTCTTCTCTTTGTTGTTTTTCTTATTTTAATTGCTCTTGCCCGATATTTAGCTCCTAAGGAGTACTATAAAGAGAAATTCGATTTATACGAGTGTGGCGTTCCTTTCGTGGATGAAGCCAAGGAGTTTAATATCAGGTTTTTCATTATTGCAGTTTTATTTACAATTTTTGATGTTGAAGCCATCTTCATGTATCCCTGGGCAGTAGACTTTAAGGAGCTGGGGGTTTTAGGCGTGGCAGAGCTTTCCATATTTATTGTCCTTGTATTTATTGGATGGATTTATGCCTGGGGAAAAGGAGCACTGAAATGGGAGTAGAAAATGTAGTTATAACGGAAAAGCTGGATAAGCTAATCAGCTGGGGAAGGAGATGGTCTTTTTGGCCTCTTACCTGTGGTTTGGCTTGCTGTGCTATTGAAATGATGGCTGCTTCAGCTGCGCGTTTCGACTTTGCAAGATTTGGTTCGGAGGTGTTCCGACCATCTCCTCGTCATGCAGATGTATTTATAGTTGCTGGAACTTTGACCAAGAAGATGGCACCTGTGGTGCGTAAGCTATACGATCAAATGCCGCATCCCAAATGGGTTGTCGCCATGGGTAGCTGTGCTGAAACAGGAGGGGTGTTTGATACCTACAGTGTAGTTCAAGGTGTGGATACCGTTATACCAGTGGATGTATATGTCCCTGGTTGTGCACCTACACCGGAAGCCTTACAGTATGCCTGGATAAAGTTGCAGGATAAGCTGAGAAAGGAAGGGTCGCTTAAGGCTTGATAGAAGGGGAGGCTTATGAAAAATGATGAAATTGTTGGTTTGTTGAAGGGAAATTTTGGTGAGGCATTCAGGGGATCAGAAGAGTTAAGCGGTGATCTAACGGTTAAGGTAGATTTAGACAGGTTACATGAAGTTTTGCAGTTCCTTCGTTCTCATCCTTCTCTTGAATTTGATTATCTTCCATTTATGACCGCCATTGATTATTCGGTTTATCCAAAACCGAAGACAAAAGAAATGGAAACTAAATTAAAGGAAGCAAAAGCAAAAGAAGAAAAGATAAAGGAAAATGAAGAAAAACTGAAAGAAGCGAAAGAGGAAGAAGCGGAAAAGTTGAAAGAAGAAATAGCGAGGTTGAAAGAAGAAGTAGTTAAGGCAAAAGAAGAATCAGAGAAATTGAAAAAAGAGGCAGAAAGGGAAGAAAGAAAGAAACGATTTGATATTGTTTATCAATTGCGCTCTACAAAACATCCATATGATATAAGAGTTAAAGCAGAAGTGGGTGAAGAAGATATAGTAGAAAGTGCGACAGATATATGGAATTCTGCAGGGTGTGATGAATGTGAGATTTATGATATGTTTGGCATTAAATTCAAGAATCATCCTGATTTGCGTAGAATACTTATGCCCGAAGATTGGGTAGGGCATCCATATAGAAAGGATTATCCGCTTAAGGGAAGAAAAGAGGATGATGAATATTTGGATACACATTTACCAGAAGGTCAGCTTAAAAGGCCAGAACATACAAGGATGCCTTAAGGGGTGCGGGAATGAATAGTGTGGAAGAGACAAGAAGAGTAGAGATAAATATGGGGCCACAGCATCCGTCAACACATGGTGTGGGAAGATTTATATTGACATTGAATGGTGAGATAATAGAAGATGTCAAGCCAGTTTGTGGTTATTTGCATAGAGGATTGGAGAAATTAGCGGAAAACATGACCTATCAACAATTCATGCCCATTGTGGATAGATTGGATTATGTGGCAAGTATGAATAATGATTTGGCTTACTGTTTGGCAGTAGAAAAACTGTTAGGAATGGAAGTTCCAGAAAGAGCAGAATATATCAGAGTAATAGTAGCAGAGCTGGGCAGAATTGCTTCTCATCTCATCTGGTTGGGTACGATGGCACTGGATATTGGCGCATTAACTCCCTTTTTCTATACATTTAGAGACAGAGAAACAATCTATGATATGTTTGAAGAGATATGCGGTGCAAGATTGATGTATAACTATGTGAGGATTGGTGGTGTGGCAAAAGACATTACACCTAAGTTCATGGAAATGTTAAAACATTTTTTAGATACATTTCCAAGATTAATGAAGGAAACAGATGGTCTTTTGACCAAGAACAGGATATGGATGAGAAGAACAAAGGATGTGGGTGTAATAAGTTACGATGATGCTATAAATTGGGGGCTTTCTGGTCCCTCTCTGCGTGGTTCTGGTGTTAACTGGGATTTGAGAAAAAACAGACCTTATGGGATTTATCCTTCTCTTGAATTTGATGTACCCTATTTTCCTGAAGGAGATGTTTATGCCAGATATTTGGTGCGATTAGAAGAAATAAACCAGAGTGTTAGAATATTGAGGCAGTGTGTGGAAAAGATACCAGCTGGTGAATATATGAATCCAGAATCTCCTTTTGTGCGCCCAATGAAGAAGCCGAAAGAAGGCATAGCCTTGAAAGATTTTGTTTTACAGATTAGAGGAGTAAAAATGCCGGTAGGTGAGATTTACTTTGGTGCAGAAAATCCAAAGGGTGAATTGGGGTTTTATATAGTGAGTGATGGTGCAGGAAAACCTTATAGAATGAAGATTAGAACACCTTCTTTTGTTCATGTGTTTGCATTACCAAAAATAGTTAAGGGTGGTTTAGTAGCAGATATAGTATCTGTGATAAGTAGTTTGGATTTTGTTTTTGGTGAGGTAGATAGGTGAGGTGAAATTATGGCAATGCATGTGCTTACCGGTGTAATAAAATTTATTGTTGCTTTTGCTGTGCTGGGGATTTATGCGTTGGTTATGCTTTGGTTTGAGCGTAAGGCATTGGGATTTTTTCAAATAAGAATAGGCCCGAAGCTCGTATCATCTGGCCTTGAAGGATTGCTTCAACCAGTTGCAGATATGTTGAAGAGTTTGTGGAAAGAGGACATTGTTCCCCATCGAGCGGACAAACTGGTCTTCTGGGTTGCACCTGTTATTGGTGGTATGTTTCCATTTGCGGCGGCGTTGGCCATGCCATTTGGTCCTCCTATAAAGATTGGTGGTAGTTACTTTTATCTCTCGATTGTTCATGTAAATGTGGGCATCCTTTATATTCTCGCGGCATTAGGGCTTACTTCTTACAGTATTTTGTCTGCAGGTATTGCTGCTGGCGGGAATAAATACTCGTTGATAGGTGCTCAGAGAGAAGTGGCACAAATGGTTAGTTATGAAGTGGTTATGGCTTTGGCATTGCTCAATCCTATTTTAATGGCCCGTTCGCTGGATCTTTATGAAATCGTAGCTGCGCAATCTCACCATTTGTGGTTTGTTTTCTATCAGCCTGTGGCTTTCGTTGTATTTTTGATCTGTATGTTTGCAACAGCGGCAATTGTTCCCTTTGACCTTCCGGAAGCAGAACAGGAACTGGTGGCAGGATACAATACGGAGTATTCCGCAATGAAGATGGCCATGTTTCCCTTTGGTCAGTTTATAACGGTGCTCGTTATGTCTTCATTGATGGTAATCTTCTTTTTAGGAGGTTGGACAGGGCCTTATTGGGATGGCCATCCCTGGATACTGGGCTTCATATGGTATTGGGTAAAGGTTCTGTTTTTTGTATTTTTATTTATCTGGTCCTGGGGTACATTTCCGCGTTATCGTTATGATCAGTTGATGAATATGTGCTGGAAAATCCTGCTTCCGATATCTGTGTTAAATGTTTTGTGGACAGGTTTTGCGTTGATTGTGCATTTACCGATGATTTAAGGAGTAAGGATGATGATGAAAGAACATATACTGTTTGCAGATTTGATTAAAGGTCTTTCTATAACGATTAAGAAGTTCTTCGGACCCAGTGTTACACTGCATTATCCTATTGAAAGAAGGGAAACTCCAGAGAGGATGAGATTCTTGCATAAGCTTGTTCTGAATTCTGCAGGTAGACCTAAGTGTATAGCTTGTGGATTTTGTGAGAGAATCTGTCCACCAAAGTGCATAAAGATAACGCGTGGAAAGCGTGAAGACGGGAAAATAGGTCTTACAGGATATGAGCTTGATATAGGTAGGTGTATATTCTGTGGATTGTGTGTGGAGGTGTGCCCGGAAGAGGCTATCAGTATGACAGATATTTACGAATTGGCAACATATAATAGGGCAGAGGCGGTTTATACAATGGACAGATTGGTGAGAGATGTCCCGGAAAAGAGAGAGGAAGAGGGGTAATATAAAATGACTGGTATTGAAGCGTGTGTTTTTGCTATCGTATCTTTGATGGCTATTGTGGGAGCATTAGGTGTGGTTTTTTGCAGGAATCCCTATCATAGTGCTCTGTGGATGGTTTTTTCCTTTGTCGGCATTGCCGGTTTATTTGCTCTTCTGCAAGCTTATTTTCTCACTGCTTTACAAATTATTGTTTATGCCGGTGCTATTGTGGTTATGATTGCCTTTGTAATGATGACCATAGATTTTAGAAAGGTGAGGGGGTTGAGTAAGTTTGTCCCTCAATGGCTGTGGGGTCTTATTATTTCATTTGGTATTTTGATAGATCTGTTTATTCTTACATCTAAAATGAAGATTGATGTTTCTCAAGCAGGTAAGAATTTGGCAATAGCAGGAAGCAACACGAAAGCATTGGGAATGGAGTTGTTTACCAGTTATCTCTTTCCATTTGAGATGGTAGCTGTAATTTTGCTGGTTGCCTTGATTGGTGTTGTTGTTTTGACAAAAAGAGGAATAAAGTGAGGTAGAATGATGCAGTATTATGTTCCCTTTTTGATGGTGGCTTTCATCCTCTTTGCTGTTGGTGCAATAGGTGTTTTGGTAAGAAGGAATTTCTTCGTTGTGCTTATGTCATTGGAGATAATGATTAATTCCGCAGGTCTGGTGTTTGTTATACTCTCTTATTTCTCAGGAACTATTTCCGGGCAGGTGTTTTTTATATTTGTAGCTGCTGTTGCTGCATCGGAAACGGCTGTAGGCTTGGCGATAGCGGTTTTGATGTACAGGGTAAGGCATACGGTGGATGTAACTGAATTTAGTATAATGAAACGCTAAGAGGGGAAGCTTATGGAATGGTTATTGCTTTTATGTGTACTTTCTCCGGCAGTAGGTTGTATTATTAATGGCCTTTTTGGTAGATGGACCTATAGGGCTGCTGGTGTTATTGGTTCTACCTTTCTGGGTATATCTTTTGCCCTTGCTATTCCACTGATTATCTATGCCATTCAGGGTCACATTATAGATTACGATTATTATCACTGGATCATATCTGGAAAGCTTGATGTGCCCTTTGGCCTGCGCTTAGACAGTTTATCGGCCATGATGCTGGGTGTCGTGACCTTTGTGAGTTTTATGATTCATATATATTCTATCGGATATATGGGTGGTCATAAGGGATATGCCAGATTCTTTGCCTATCTCAACCTCTTTGTCTTTGCAATGTTGCTCTTATGTATGGGCAACAATTACTTGACCTTATTCATAGGTTGGGAAGGTGTGGGTTTCTGTTCTTATATTTTAATTGGTTACTACTATGAGAAGAAAACAGCGGCGGATGCAGGCAGAAAAGCATTTGTTACAACCAGGATAGGTGATGTTGGCTTTACCATTGGTATACTTTTTATCATTTTGTATTTCGGTTCTGTAAAATTTACGGATATCTTTCCTCAGGCTCATATACTCCCTCCAATGATAGCAACGATTATTACATTGGCTTTGTTCTTTGGTGCAACGGGGAAATCTGCACAGTTTCCGCTGTATGTGTGGTTGCCGGATGCAATGGAAGGTCCTACACCTGTTTCTGCATTGATTCATGCTGCAACCATGGTTACAGCAGGTGTATATATGGTTGCTCGTTCAGCCCCGTTGTATGCATTGTCTCCGACGGGTAGTTTGGTGGTGGCAAGTATAGGAGCGTTTACAGCTTTCTTTGCAGCTACGATGGCTTTGACCCACTTCGATTTGAAGCGTATTCTGGCTTATTCTACCATCAGTCAGATAGGATATATGATGATTGGTGTGGGTGTGGGCGCTTACTGGACGGGCATGTTTCATTTGATGACACATGCTTTCTTTAAAGCCCTCTTGTTTCTTTCCGCAGGTGCTGTTATGCATGCTATGCATGGAATACTGGATATGAGATTGATGGGAGGATTGAGACACAAGATGCCTCAGACATGTGCTGTTATGATTATTGCCTCGTTGGCTATAGCCGGGATTCCACCGTTATCTGGTTTCTTTAGCAAGGATCATATATTGGGAGAAGCATTGATGTTGGGTCATCCCATCATTTGGATGGTAGGAGTGATTACAGCATTTATGACGGCGTATTACATGTTTAGAATGGTGTTTTTTACCTTCTTTGGAGAATCCAGGGTGCCGGAGGGGTTACATCCTCATGAAGCGCCAAATGTCATGCTGGTGCCATTATGGGTGCTTGCTGTGGGTTCTATTGTAGTGGGTGCAATTTTTGGAATAAAGATGCACGGTCATATACCAATAGAGCATTTCATTTCTCTTACTTCACCAGTTGCATTCCCGAAGGTGTATGAGGTAAATGAAAGCTTGCTTATAATTATCTCCATTGTAGCTGGTGTTCTGGGCATTGCTGTAGCCTGGTTATCTTATATTCCTAAATGGGCACCTAAGTGGCGTTCTTGGTTTGTTCGTACTTTCCATCCTCTGTATAGATGTTGTTTTAATCTGTGGTGGGTGGATGAGGTATACAACTGTTTGTTCTGTCGTCCATTCTGGCATGTTTCGGAGAGGTTTTTATGGAAGGTTGTGGATGACAAACTCATCGATGCTGGAGTGGATGATGTAGGTCGGATTGCAGGTCTGGCGGGAAAGGCTGTTAGAATACTTCAAACCGGGTTTATAAATAACTATGCTTACTGGGTTTCTGCAGGGGCGTTGATTGTTTGTGGCTGGTATTTATTGAAGATTATGTGATTAGGAGATAGGTATGAATCAGTTGCATTTTCCCATTCTCTCATTTATAACATTTTGGCCGCTGTTGGGCGTATTTATTCTTCTGTTCATAAACAGGAAGAATGAAACGGCGATAAGAATTGTTACCTTCGTTTTCATGTTGATAGATTTTCTCGTTTCCACCCTTCTCTATTTCTATTTTGATCCTACCACCTGGCAACCACAGTTTGTAGATAAGATTCCCTGGATCAGCAGTCTGGGAATGAACTATTATCTGGGAATAGATGGGTTGAGTTTGTTCCTGGTTATTCTTACTACCTTTTTGAGTGTCGTTGGCCAGTTTTCTACCTGGAGTGCAATAAAGGAGAAGGTTAAAGAATTCAACATCGTTTTTCTCCTCTTGCTCACCGGTATGCTGGGTGTATTTGAATCGTTGGATGCGTTTCTGTTTTATGTGTTCTGGGAATTTGAGCTTATTCCCATGTATCTTATGATTGGTATATGGGGTGGACCGCATCGTGTTTTTGCCACTATGAAATTCTTCTTATATACATTTGCTGGTTCTGTATTTATGTTAGTGGCTATCATGGCTACCTATTTCCTGTTTCACCATTATACGGGCACATATACATTTGATATGTTTCAACTTGCCTCTCATCCTCTTCCCCATCATCTACAATTCTGGTTGTTTTTGGCTTTCTTCCTGGCCTTTGCCATTAAGGTGCCCATGTTTCCGTTCCATACCTGGTTGCCGTGGGCACATGTGGAAGCACCGACTGCAGGTAGCGTGCTCTTAGCCGGGGTTCTGCTGAAGATGGGAACTTATGGTTTCTTGAGATTCAATCTACCCATGTTTCCCAGCATGACCCATGCTCTGGGCATACTGGTTATTGTTCTTGCCATTACAGGGATTTTCTACGGTGCAGTGGTGGCTATGGTGCAACCTGACTGGAAGAAGCTTGTTGCTTATTCCAGTGTAAGCCACTTGGGTTATGCCATGCTGGGTATGTTTGCCTTAAATAGCCAGGGAATGGAAGGCTCCATTATGGAAATGATCAATCATGGCGTATCAACCGGGGCATTGTTCCTTATGGTGGGCATACTTTATGAGAGAAGGCATACCAGACTGTTTTCAGAATATGGAGGGATAGCCGCTATTATGCCCCGGTATGCAGTGTTGGCTGGTGTTGTTACCCTTTCTTCACTGGGTCTTCCTGGTACAAATGGATTTATCAGTGAATTTCTCTGTTTAATAGGTGCATTTAAAGCCAACATCTGGTATGGAATAGTGGTGGCAGGAGGCGCTGTTGTAAGCGCAGTTTATCTTTTGATGATGTTCCAGAAGGTATTCTATGTGAAGACCAGGAATGTTAAGAATCTGGGATTGAAGGATTTGGATTTGAGAGAAACCGTTTATATGGGTATATGTGTGCTGGGTATCTTATGGATAGGTCTTTATCCCAATCCTCTCCTTTCCAGGATGCATGTGTCTGTGGAACACCTGTTGCAACATGTAAATAGCTATTCTAAACAGATTACAATAAATGTAGACAAGAATCTTACCTGTAATAAATTAGCGAAGATAAATGTGATAAGTAGGGGTGGGTTATGATTTCTTATAGTTTAGCAGATTTTAAGCCGATTGTTCCGGAGCTTGTGCTTCTTTTCTTTACATTTCTTATCCTGTTTGTTGATTTTGCTATACCGAAAGCAAAAAAGAAGATAAATGGTTTTATTGCTTTGATTGGCGTTGTAATTACCTTTGTTGTTGTTCTTTCTCTGTATGGTTCAAGCTGGACGGGATTTAACGACATGATCGTGTTTGATAAAGCATCCGGTTTTGTAAATGTTGTTCTTTTGCTTACTGCTTTTGTTGCTATTTTGATGTCCCTTGATTTTATTAAAAGGGAAGAGATAAATTTTGGCGAATACTATGAGATATTGCTCTTTTCGCTTGTTGCCATGCAGGTGTTTGGTTCCACCTATAATCTTATCGTGATGTTTTTGGCGGTAGAGACACTGTCTATTGCCATGTATATTCTCACTGCAATAAAGAGAAATGGTTTAAGGTCTACGGAAGCGGCTATGAAATACTTTATTCTGGGTTCGTTTGCTTCTTCATTCCTCATTTTAGGTATTGCGCTCATCTATGGTTTGTTCGGTACGGTGGACCTTCTAAGGACAAAAGAGCTGTTGACAGGAGCAGACACTCTCCATACCTGGATAGCAATTGTTTCTTTTGTCCTTATCCTTGTGGGATTTGGTTTTAAGATTGCCGCCTTTCCGTTCCATGCCTGGACACCCGATGTTTACGAAGGAGCGATTACCCCCATCTCTGCTTTTATGTCTATTGCTCCTAAGGCAGCCAGTTTTATGGCTTTGATGAGGTTGCTCGTGGTGGGAATGTTCCCCATCCAGGTAGAGTGGACAAAGCTTTTGTGGGTTATTGCTGTCTTTACGATGTTCTTTGGTAACCTCGTTGCATTGTGGCAGAAGGACTTAAAGAGACTTTTAGGATATTCGAGTATTGCACATGCCGGCTATATGCTGGTGGGCATCACCGCGGCAAACAGTTTGGGATATGGTGCAGTCTTGTTTTATCTGTTTGGTTATATATTCATGAATTTGGGTGCTTTTTCTGTTGCCGAATACATCAGTAAAAAGGATGTAGAAGGCTGTCTCATAGATGATTTGAGAGGTATGGGATATAAGTATCCTTTAACAGGAGCGGCTATGCTCATCTTCATGTTTTCCTTAGCCGGTGTTCCTCCCACGGTAGGATTTGTAGGAAAATACTATCTGTTTTCAGCAGCAGTGAAATCACACTTGTATTGGCTTGCTGTTTTAGGTGTGATAAATAGCGCAATCTCTGCATATTTTTATCTGAATATTATAGTTACAATGTACATGAAAGGCGGGGCAAAAGAAGAGGTTGTTTCTTTTCCCTCTCCGTATCTGAGAGCGGCCATTGCAATCGGAGCTGTAGGTACAATTTTGTTTGGTGTTGCTCCAGGTTCTGTCTTGAATGCGGCCCTTTCTTCAATAGTGTTCTAAGGGTTTGTTTATTCGTCGAATTTAATGTTCTCTATTTCTGCTTCGTTATCCAGAGGTATGATGGTGCCGAAGGGAGCGGTTTTTTTGCCACCCACTGAGATCCAGATGACAGGGTATATGGGTTTTTCAGGAGGGAATTTCCCCCAAAGGTCTGTTAGATAAATTAAACAGGGAGGGAAGGATATATTCTCCGCTACCCATTGAAATACCGGTCTGAAATCTGTACCTCCGCCTCCCTTTATTTCTACTATTACTTCTTGCATCTGTTCCACGTTGTTTACGGTATATGTCTTTTGCACCTTAACATCACAGAATATAAGGGTAAAAAGGTAAGAAGGGAAACTATGAACTATATACATAATTTCTGAGATAAACGCAGTTAATTCTTCTTTAGTGATAGAACTGGAGGTATCTATGGCGATAGGTATGTTTGCTTCTTCTTTTCTTAAGCTGGGCAGGACAAATCCAGTTTGAAGATGCCTTTTGGATGGTGGATACCAGCTCCAGTCTGTGCGTACATTTTCTGTAATGAGTTGTCTTAATATTCTTCCCCAGGGAAGGCGAGGTTCGAAAAGGGAATCAACGGAACGCGGCGCCGAAGATGTACCATCCCCAGGGAAACGACTATGAGAGAACAACCTGATCCTTCTCATATATTTTGCCCTTTTCATTGCAGTCAAATCTATAAAATTTTCCATGTGTTTATCTATGATTATAAAATTTTCATCGGGCAGTAAATCGTAGATTTTTTCTGCATATAGATTGTGGAATTTCCTACTATACAGTGCATGAGCAGGTTTTTTACCTATGTTTGCCTCTATCAGTATGTCATTCACTGCAAAATCACAAGCCGCATCCCATTTATTTTTTAATCTTGCCCCACGCCGGGAAAAATGATCAAATACACAGTGCAGAATTTCGTGTCCAATCATAAATTCAAGTTCTTCTATGGACATAATGGCTGCGAATTGAGGATTTACATATATCTTTTCATAATCTGTAGTTATCGTTCCCACAGACCAGGTAGTGGTAATTTCAAAGCATGTGGCAAGCTGACCAAAAAATGGACTTTTAACCAGAAGCTCTTTACGTGCCTTCTCTAACTTCTTTTTCATGATATAAGATGCTCAAATAAATGTTGAAATTTATTCTGAAATTTTCCCCATTCCTTACATTCGTTTAGTGGAATGCCGCATTCTAATGCATCCCGGGCTAAAACAACGGAAAACTCTTTCTTTTTTATGCTGAGGATGTAATCTAACAATTTCTCTTTTTCCCTCATATGATTTTGCACATAATGTATGAGTATTTCGCAGACGGCGTACATTTGCGAGGGTTCTTCGAACTGGATTTTTCTGGAAAGAATATGAGCAGGGGAGGGCAGATCTCTGTATATTTTTAAAAAAGCTGATAACTCTGTTGCTGCACCTTCGCCCACCGAAGAGAGGGCAGCTGTCTCTATATCTAATCCTGACTCTATAGCGCGAGAGCAGAATTCCCAGCTTCGAGGCGTGGGAAATGCATTCTTCTTTTTATCGAATTTGAATAGGAGTTCAGGGCGAAAATTCAGAAATGCGATGATGCGTTTATCTATATTGTTTTTGAATGCCCATATCTTCCAGTCTTCTAAGTTTGGTTCTAACTCAAGATGTAAAAAGCGATTTTTTAATGCTGCAGGCATCTGGAATGTAACTGTTGCATCTTCCATTCTATTTCCGGCAGAAACAATGGACCATCCAGAAGGCAAAGTATATTCTCCCACTTTTCTGTCCAGGATCAGCTGATAGGCTGCAGCTTGAACAAGAGGTGGAGCGACATTTAATTCATCTAAAAACAGCACTCCCTTTTCTTTGTTTCTATTTGGTTGGGGAAGAAAGGTTGGCGAGAGCCATAGGGCATGATCACCCTTTATAGCTGGCAATCCCCTTAAATCTGTGGGGTCAAGCTGGGATAATCTTACATCTATAAAATCAATACCCATTTTTTCTGCTACTTGCTGAGTGATAGCAGATTTTCCTGTTCCTGGTGATCCCCATACAAATACTGGGAGGCGCGCCTCTATAGTCTTTTGCAGGATGGAATGAAGTTCTCTGGGTGTTACCCTTTTCACATGGATTATTATAAGTATGAATATAATCTTTTTCAACTGTTAAAAATCGACAGGGAACCACAAATTTCTGACATATATATAAGTAAGATATACGCATATCAGGGCTATTGCATTTTTCTTCTTTAGAATTTCATGTTTCCATAAGAAATATAATATTAATAATGCCGTAAAAATTTTGAAAGGAAGATCAAGTAAAATTACAACTTGTGGGACGGTATAGGTTGAGATTAACGCACCCAACCCTAATGCGAACATGGGATTTGTGACATTACTTCCAATAAGAATTCCAGCAGAAATCGCCTTTTTCTTTTTAAATATGGCAATCAATGATGTGGTTAACTCTGGCATAGCGGAGGCAACTCCCAGAACGATGATACCAAAGTATGAAGCACTTATATGTAGCTGTTTTATAAGCATTTCAGAGGAATCGACTACCTTATCGGCAGAAAAAGCCATAATTGTGAAACTTAATATAAGAATAATAATATTTTTAAATACCTGTTTTTTTTGAATCTTAACTATGGATTTTTCTTCAATCATACCTCGTTTTTTTAGCATAAAGAGGTATAGAATATATCCGAAAAATAGTATAAACCCTTCAAATCGGGATATTATGCCGTTGAGTCCAAATATAAGAACCAGCAGAGATGCAAAAATCAGTCCACCCATATCCTTGAACAGATGGTTTTTTTCTACAGTAACTATACCTACAATGGCAACTATGCTCAGGACAAAATTTTGTTGAAATATGTCTGAACCAATGTTTGTTCCCAGCACCAGTCCTGACAGATTATTTAAAAGCTGTGGATGCTCGAGTATTTTGAGACTGCATACGATGTGAGTCATTATTTCTGGCAGGCTTGTTCCCACTGATAAGACAGTCATCCCGATAAGTTCGTCGGAGAGGCCAAAGTGATAGCCTAAAACTACACTGCTTTTCACAGAAAAATAGGCAGTGAGAAGAACAGCAATAGAGCCTATTATAACAATAAGAAAGTTTACAAGCACTATGCTCATGTTGCATATAATAAGGCATTTAGATTTTTAAGTAAAATAAATTTTGGAAATCAAATTATCATAAAAATCTCTGGTTTTTGGGAGGTTTTTATGCTAATTGGTTAAGTAATGTAAATAAAATTCAGCAGGGATGAATTGGACCTGCTCTCATCCAGAGAGATGTATATACGAAGTAGTTCAGGTATACTGCCGAGTTGGGATGATATGCGAAATATTGCGGATATGACGAAGTTATATGAAATAGCCCGTAAGAGGTGTTAGAATGAATATTAAGGATGTAATAATCTTGGGTGCAGGAGCTTCAAAAAGTGAAGGTGCACCATTACAAAATGAACTATTTAAAGAATTCTTTGAATACTACAAACAGGTTTTAAAAGGTAAGGTATGGAGTTTATCGAAAAAACAAGAAAAATTGATAGTAGAATATTTTAAGAAATTTTGGGGTATTGATATTGAAAATTTCCAAAATCGGGATGTAAAATTCCCTACCTTTGAGGAATGCTTAGGGGCCTTGGATTTGGCCTATCATCGTGGTGAAAGCTTTAAAGGTTATTCTAAGGAAAAAATAGAACAAATTAGAAATGCTTTAATCTTCCTCATAGCTAAAGTATTAGACGAAAAATTACGAGGAAAAATAATTCACCATAGAAAACTAGTTGATAGACTTAAAAATGAAGAAAGTCTTAAGCAAACTGCTTTTTTGAGCCTAAACTATGATATAATTATTGATAACGTTTTAGTAGATTTATACGAAGAATTTCATCTTGATTATGGAATAGATCTTATAAATTTCGAAAGAAGAAGTGATTGGAAAAGACCCGATAAAAATAAGGCAGTGCTACTTTTGAAAATACACGGATCTTTGAATTGGTTATATTGCCCCACGTGTAATCATATTGAACTAACACCGAAAGAAAAAGGAGCTATTAAAGCCTTTTATAAAGTAGAGAAATGTACTGAATGTAAAACACCAATGGAACCCGTTATTATTCCTCCAACGTTTTATAAGGAAATGACAAACCCATTTATTCAAAAGGTATTTTTAAAGGCGGATAAGGTTCTAAGAAGTGCTGAAAGAGTATTTGTATGTGGGTACTCTTTTCCAGATGCAGATTTACATATCAAATATCTACTAAAAAGAGCTGAACAATTTAGGGAAGAGACTCCAGAAATATATGTAATTAATAATCATCCAAACAAAACAGATCAGCAAAAAGATGAAGAAAAGCAAGAAATTTGCAAATTCTTTAAGAACAAAGAAAAGATCCATTACACAAATTTATCGTTTGAAAAATTTGCAGAGAAAGGTGTAGAAAATGTATAAGCGGGCTACTTCATATAACAGCGGACATACGGCTACGCTACGCTTCGCCAAAATTCGGCAAAGCCGAACTTCGTATGTCCGCATACCGTTATATGAAATTCGGCTCGGCGGCTTTGAAATGGAGGTGGAAATATGGCAACAGAAATAAAAGTATGGCAAATTATTAACGGTAAATTGGAGCCTATTGAGATAACAATGGTTGAAGCGGGACGAAAAGAACCAGATGACCTTGAGAAATGGATTAAAAGCAATCCCCAAATCCTTGGAGAAGATATATTGATTATAGGGGAGCAAGTGCCCACAAAATCAGGCCCAATGGATTTTCTTGGGATAGATAAATCAGGAAATCTTGTTGTAGTTGAATTAAAAAGAGATAAGCTCCCAAGAGATGTATTAACTCAAGCTATTGATTATGCCTCAGATGTTTCTTCGTGGGACGTTGATAAACTCAGCGAAATATGTACCAAGTACACTAACCAAAGTTTGGAAGACTACTTAAGTGAGAAATTTGAAGAAATTGATCTAGAAGATTTAACCATAAATAAAACTCAGAGAATTCTCCTTGTTGGCTTTTCGATTGAGGAGTCATTACAAAGAATGATTGAATGGCTTTCAAATAATTATGGAGTTAGTATCAATGCAGTCATTTTGAAATATGTGAAAACGAGGAACGGTGAAGAGCTTATTGCTCGAACGGTAATAATACCGGAAGAGATCGAGAAAGAAAGAATTAGAAAAAGGCAATTTAAAATTTTAATGTCCGACGAACCTGGGAAATACAATGAAGATGAACTTAGAGATTTGCTGACTAACTATTTATCAGAGGCTAGAACTACTCCCCATCGTATAAGGGAAATTCTGCTTCCTCTGTGTTTAAAACACGAAGTTGTAAATAGAGAAATGATTAAAAAAGAATTACTTAAAAGAGGAGAGGCCAAAGATGATACACAGGCAGGTATTATATTGACGACCATTTCTAGAGAGATCGGAATCGCTAAAAGAGATTATTTAAGACAGATTATTCAATATGAAAAGGACCCATCAAAACCTTGGGAAAAGGAAAACTATGGACTAGTAGAACGTCACAAAGATTTGGTAAAGAGTGTATTAGAAGAACTGAATAAACAAAAAAAGGAAGAGTGATATGCCGCCGAGCCGAACTCTCCGCTTCGCTTTGGTGCTAACGCACTCGGACAACAGGAGGATATGTGGCTTGCTTTGCTACGTCCAAATTTGCTTCCGCGAACTTCACATGTCCGCAAAACGTTAAGTGAAATTCGGCTCGGCGGTTTATCAATAGATTTAAAAGGTTGGAATCAATTATAGTATTGTGGAGAGAACAATCATGAACCAAGAAATTAAAACCAAAGGAGAAATAATGCTAGAAAAAGCAGAAAAAATAGGAGATTTTTGGGCATTTAAAGAGGAACCATTATCCAAAGAAAAACAGTTAGTGTTATTTGACAATGTCCAATTTATCTACGAATTAGCATTGGCACAACTTGAATTAAAGGCTTTGGGAGTAGAATTTGAAGTTACCAATGGATTAAGGGAGTTTAGACTTTTAAAAGAGCCTGAAGATACAAAATCACTTAAAAGAAAACTTGCATATTTTAAATTGATTAAAGGTGAATATACAGATTATTTTTACATTGTAAGGAAAAACCGCACAAGGTCGGTAAATCAGTATTTGACCCACTGGATATAT
>JAGGSF010000008.1 GCA_021159235.1 Deltaproteobacteria bacterium
TCTATGTTTTTCTGATAGAAGTTTTCTTCTTTCATAAAGGAACTAAAATTTCAAGAAAAAATATTACCCAGTAAAATTTCGCTTAATTTGCCGTAGGGATGAAATTTTTCTGAATGATTTAAAATCTCTTATCTCCGCAAGCTCTTCTATTCTTTATTATTTCTATAGCATTTTTCATCGCCTGCAACCTGTCTGTTCCTGTAGCCAATAGTTCATCAAGGAGTTTCCTTTCTTCCTCACTGAGTTTCATATCTTCAATTTCCCTCCATAGTTTTTTCTGTTCTTCTTTTTCTTCCTCCTCTATTTCTTCAAGTAGTTTTTGCATCTCCAGTTCATCCATAGATTATCTTACCTCCTTTCCTGCATCAGATCCAGGAGTTATTGTATAAATTGCTTCTATGTTCACAACGATTGCAGCTTTAGGGGAAAGGTCTTCTTTAGATTTTACCCACTTAACACCTTCATCAAAGAGTTTTCCAGATGTTATTATCTGTGCCTTACCTTTAAATTGATAACCTTTTGATTCAGAGTTCCAGGCGCAGAGAGCAATGTTTGGATTTTCTTCTATGTTTTTTCGGGTTTTTTTCATGAAGATATCCATCAATAATATCTGGTTTTCTGACAATATCCTGGCATAAGCTATAGGAACAACATTGGGTAAACCATTTTTGTCTGATGTGGCTACCGCCCATACCTTTGCCTTTTCTACTACTTTTCTTACCTCATCTGAAATTTTCATCTTTTTCCTCCTTTTTATTATATTATATATAACATATACTAAAGGACAAGGAGGCGAAAGTGGATATTTTAGAGGCTATTGAAAACAGAAGGTCTATTCGTGCATTTAAAGAAAAGCCTGTGCCTAAGCACATATTGGAAAAGATATTGCTTACCGCTCGCTGGTCTCCTTCCGGTCATAATACACAACCCTGGGAAGTTGCCGTTTTGATGGGTAAAAAGAAGGATGAACTTTCCCGGAGGCTTCTGGAGGCGGTAGAACAGAGAAAGGAAAGAAAATTTGATTATTTTGAGGCTTCTTCTTTTCCTCCTTTTCTGCAGAAAAGGAGAGATGCCTGTGATGAGGGAATATTCAAACATAAAAAAATAGATATAAGAGACAAGAAGGCTGTAAAGCAGCACATACTGGAAAATTACTATTTTTTTCATGCCCCGGTAGAGCTTATATTGTTTATGGAAAGAGGACTGGGTTGCGGTCAGTTTATAGATGTAGGGATGTTCGCTCAAAGTGTTATGCTTGCCGCTTTAGAATTTGGTCTGGGTACCTGCTGTCAGGGAACAATCGCTCTCTATCCCCAGGTGATAAGGGAATTTCTGGGTCTGCCTGAAAACAAGATTATTTTGTTTGGCATTGCTATGGGATATCCGGATGAAGAGGCAAGTGTAAATAGATACCGTCCACCGAGGGAGCCACTGGAAGGATTCGTAAGGTTCTATGAGTAAAACAGCTGCACTCTTTTACAAGAAGGTTTCCTCTTACGGCGGTCAGGAAAAATTTTTACTGAGATTTGCTCAACATTTGAAGGGGGAGGGATTTTCTCCTGTTTTCTTCTGTCAGAAGAAGGAAATACAGGTATCGTTTCCTGTTCGTCGTCTGTTTTATATTCCATATCCCTCCTGGCTGAAGATGCTTTCCTTTGCCCTTTCTTCCTATATTGTTACCAGAAGATTGCAGAGAAAGAATGTTCTTACGGTGGGATTTGGCAAGGTATTCGGTCAAAACATTTACAGGGCGGGGGGTGGTATACATAAAAAATATGTGAAACAATCCCTTTTAAGATGGAGGAATAAATATGCAAGATTCTTTTACAGGTTAAAGCGTTTTTTCTCGCTGTATCATTGGTTTTCTCTACTTATTGAATACCTGACATTTAAAAATAAAAAAACGGTGTTTATTGTTCCCTCCAATATGGTAAAGGAAGATATAATAAACTATTTTCATGTGGATGAAGGAAGGATACATGTTGTTTACAATCCTGTGGATCTGGAAAGGTTTTCTCCTTCTTTTGAGGATGATGGTAAATTTACATTTGTTTTTGTTTCTACCAATCATCTTCTGAAAGGTCTGGATTATCTAATAGATGCATTTAAGACTGCATCTGATAGAGATGAAGGTTTTTTGAAAAATGCCAGGCTTGTGGTTGCAGGCTCCGGGAATGAAGATTACTTTTTAAAGAAGATAAAAAAATGTAATCTAAAAAACATAGACATTCTGGGCAAGAGGAAGGATATAGAGAATGTATATGGAATGGGAGATGTGTTCTTTTATCCCACATTGTATGATGCATCGGGCAATGTGATACTGGAGGCGATGGCATCATCCCTTCCCTGTGTTGTCAGCAGGTTTGCAGGATATGCAAATCTTATTGAAAAAAGCGGTTGTGGAGATGTTATTAAGGATCCCACTGATGTGGAAGAGATGGCTCGGTTGCTCCTCTACTACTTTTACCTGCCCAGGGAAAAATTAAGGGAAATGGGGAAAATGGGTAGAGAATTTATAAGGGATTTGAATACTACTTTTTGCATAGGGGATGTGCTTTCTCGTATTCATTGAGTAATTCTTTCAGGTTGAGGTGAGTATACCTTTCCGTTGATTTTAAAGATGTGTGTCCTAAGAATTCCTGGATGATTCTTATATCTACACCACTGTTTAAGAGATGGGTGGCGATGGAGTGTCTCAATGTATGAGGGGAAATATTTTTAAACAACATGGATAGTCCATATTTCTTTATTATATTTTGTATGCTTCGTGTAGTTAGTCTTTTCCCCTGTCTGTTTTTAAACAATGCTCCTTTGTCTTTTCTTTCCCTTAGATAACTGTTCAGTGTCTTTCTTGCCCTGTCTATTAAAGGAATGATGCGTTCTTTTCCTCCTTTGCCTTTTACCCTTACCGTGTTTTCCTGTATGTCTTCTATATTTAAAGAGACAAGTTCAAATGCTCTCAAACCACAGGAGTAAAGCAGCTCAACTATGGCTTTGTCTCTTTTGTTTTCTATTTTATCTATGAGAGAGAAAACCTCATCCACAGACAGAAAGGATGGTAGATTTTTTTTATTTTTTGGACGGGCAATCAGCCGGAGTGGATTTTCTTCCGCTTTACCGGTTTCAATAAGAAAGCGATAGAATGTGCTTAAGGCAGACAGTTTCCTTAAAATAGTAGAGGTGGATATGTTTTTGTTGTATAGGTGGAAGATAAACTCTTCAATATCACCTTCTCTAACTTCTTCTACTTTTTTTCTACAGATTGAAAAGAACTGTTTTACATCACCCAAGTAAGCTCTTTTGGTATGATTTGAATAGCCTAAGGAAAAACTCAGGTAGTTGCCGAAGTCTTTCATGGAAGATTCCGTATTTTTTTGATGATATTTGTGGTAGACCTTCCTTTTATGTAAGGAATGATAACGATTTTGCCTCCATAAGATTCTACAAAATCTGCTCCCACTATATATTTTTTGTCCCAGTCTCCTCCTTTGGTTAGAATATCTGGTTTTATCATTTTTATTAGATTTTCTGGTGTTTCCTCGTCAAATGAGACAACATAATCTACATATTTAATGCTATCTAAAACTATCATCCGGTCTGAGAGTTTGTTTATCGGTCTATTTTTTTTAATTTTTTTTATAGACTGGTCGCTGTTTATTCCCACAATGAGAATATCCCCCAACTCCTTTGTTTTTTTTAAACAGTACACATGACCTGCATGGATAATATCAAAACAGCCGTTTGTAAATACGATCTTTTTGCCTTCTGTTTTTAGTTTCTGTATTAAAGATGGAAGTCTTTGCCTATGCACTATCAACTATTTCCTCTACTATCTTACATATGGTGTGGATGATAAGGATATGCATCTCTTGAATACGCGGGGTGGATGAAACAGGAACAATAAGGGGATAATGGCAAAATCTCTTTGCTTTCCCACCGTCCTTCCCTAATAGTCCGACTGTTATACAATTTTTTCTCCTCGCCTCCTTTAATCCCTCTATTACATTTTCTGAATTTCCAGAAGTGGTGATGCCTATGGCGATGTCTCCTTCTCTTGCCAGGGCTTTGATCTGTCTGGAGAAAACATATTCGAAGGAGTAATCGTTGGAGATACTGGTAAGTGTAGATGTATCTGTGGTCAGAGCAACAGCCGGATACGGTTCTCTTTCTTTTAGAAATCTGTTGATGAGTTCTCCTGCCATATGCTGAGCATCCGCCGCACTACCACCATTTCCAAATATCAGTATCTTGTTTCCTCTTTTTATCGCTTTCGTTATCTCCTCACATGTCTTTATGATTATTTCGTTTAAATGATAGATCTTCTCTATTGTTTTTTTGTGTTCTTCTAATTCTTCAGTAAATATATTCATACTCTTTTTTAATATATAAAAAAAATTTTTTATAGCAACGATTAAATGAAAGTGGTGATACTTTGTTGACGAAAGCAGGTATTTTGTGGTAGTTTAACAAACCAATGGACTGTTTAAAAGAGGGAAAGGAGGGTGTTGTAATATTGGTGTATGTGAAGGCAGGTGCTAAGAGAAATGAGATTTCGGGTTTTTTTGATGGGAGACTGAAGGTGAAGATAACTGCACCACCGGTGGAAGGGAAAGCGAACAGGGAATTGCTTGTTTTTTTGAGTAAATTACTTCATGTTCCGGTGTCAAATATGCGCATAATTTCTGGAGAGAGAGGCAGGAGGAAATCTGTTGAAATTCGAGGATTGAGAAGGGAAGAAGTGAAAAAATATCTGGAGGGAAAGGGTGCAGAGGACATTGGCTATCATTAAGCCGGATTGTGTGAGGTCAAATTCGATAGGGGCAGTTATCTCTCGTATAGAAAGGAGATTTCGTATAATAGGGATGAAGATGTTGAAGTTGAGTAAAGAGGAAGCAAAGCGTTTTTATATCGTTCATAGCGGCAAACCATTTTATGATAGTCTGACAGATTTTATGTCATCCGGTCCAGTGGTGGCTATGGTTTTGGAAGGGGATAATGTAATTGAGGAATTTCGCCAATTTATGGGTGCGACGGACCCGAAGAATGCAGAGAAGGGCACGATAAGAAGGGAGTTTGGCACAAATATTGAGGAAAATGCTATTCATGGTTCTGATTCTGAAGAAGCAGCAGGTTTTGAAATAAATTTTTTCTTTAGCGATTTAGAATTGGTGAGGTGAAATATGGCTATGCCTAAGAGAAAATCTTCTCATTCGAGAAGTAGGAAGAGGGCTTTGCACAAAAAGGCAAAAAGCCCGGCAATTTCTTTATGTCCGAATTGTCATGAACCCAAGCTTGCTCATCGTGTGTGTCCTTCTTGTGGTTATTATGGTGAAAATGAGGTCATAAAAGTAGAGGAATGATATGCGGGATTTCTCCATTGCAGTGGATGCAATGGGTGGCGACTATGCACCATTTAAAGTGGTAAGAGGGGCGGTGGAGGCAGTGGAGCGGGAAAAGAACATAAAGGTTGTTCTTGTAGGTGATACTGGGCAGATAAAAGAGATATTGGACAGGATGCTGTATGATCATGAGCGGGTAAGAATTGAACCTGCGCAGAGTGTGGTGCAGATGTACGATAAACCCGCTGTTGTGTTTAGAGAAAAGAAGGATTCGTCTATCGTAAGGTGCATAGAGCTGGTGAGAGAGGGTGTGTGTGATGCATTTGTTTCCGCAGGTAATTCCGGTGCGGTTATGACGGCAGCTATTGTTTATCTGGGAAAATTGAGGGGCGTTTTAAGACCTGCTTTGGGTATGGTTCTGCCATCTTTGAATGGAAATATTTTACTTATCGATGCAGGGTTAAATGTGGATTGTCGTGCGGTTCATCTTCTACAGTTTGCTGCTATGGGCTATGTTTATAAGAAGGTAGTGTTGGGAGTGAAAAAACCGCGAATAGGTCTGGTAAGTAACGGAACAGAGCCAAACAAGGGAGATACCGTTACAAGAGAGGTGCACAAACTTATAAAGAGGAATTTCATAAGTTTTATAGGAAACATAGAGGGGAATGATATATTTACTGGAAAGGCGGATGTTGTGGTATGTGATGGATTTCTGGGTAATGTAATTTTAAAGGTGAGTGAATCTATACCGGAGGTTGTAGTAAATTTTTTGAGGATGGAAATCAAGAAGAGTTTCTGGTACAAGTTAGGTTACCTGTTTGCTAAACCGGCATTTAGGGTATTGCGCAGAAAGGTAGATTATGCAGAGTTTGGTGGTGCGCCACTTTTGGGTATAAAGGGAGCGGGAGTTATTGCTCATGGCAGGTCTGATGAACGAGCGATAGCAAGCGCTGTTTTGAGAGCGGCGTTTCACGCTCAAACCAAACTGGATGCGGCAATAGAAAGAGTAATAGAGAAGGTACGATTTTAAGTGGTGGGGAGAGAAAATGCATGGTATGATAACGGGTGTTGGCATGTATGTGCCGGAGAAAGTGCTTACCAACAAGGATCTGGAAAAGATGGTGGATACATCGGATGAGTGGATTGTTCAGCGGACGGGGGTAAGAGAAAGACGCATTGTGGAAGATGAATGCACATCCGATCTGGCTGTAGAAGCATCAAAGGAGGCCTTAGAGGAGGCAGGCATCTCTCCCGAGAATGTAGATGCAATTATTGTAGCTACTATTACCCCCGATACACTGATGCCAGCTACCGCATTGCATGTGCAACGGAAACTGGGTGTCAAAAAGGATGCACTTGCTTTTGATATAAATGCTGCTTGCTCTGGTTTTATCTATGCACTGTCCTGTGCAGATGCATTTATATCTGCCGGCATGGTTAAAAATTGCCTGGTTATTGGAGCGGAAACCTTGAGTAGGTTTACAGATTGGCAGGATAGAACGACCTGTGTTCTGTTTGGTGATGGTGCAGGGGCGGTGGTGCTGCAAGCGACGGATACAGATAGGGGGATTTTGGCTTCTGTTCTTCATGCCGATGGAGACTATGCGGACTTGATGGTTATCCCCGGGGGTGGAGCAAAAAATCCCTGTTCACACCAGGCATTGAAGGATAGAGAATGTTTTATAAAGATGAAAGGTCAAGAGACATTTAAGATGGCGGTAAAGCATCTTGTTTCTGTCAGTAAGGAGGCATTGGAAAAAGCAAGAATGACATTTGATGATGTGGATTTCGTCGTCTGTCATCAGGCAAATCTGCGTATATTACAGAGTTTTGCCCGGTTTGCGAGGGTGCCTCAAGAAAAGGTGCCTGTAACACTTGATATATACGGAAACACATCGGGGGCGACAATTCCCTTGACATTGGGTTTCATAAGGAAAAAGGGATTGCTAAAAGAGGGAAATATTGTTCTTTTAAACAGTTTTGGTGCCAGTCTTACCTGGGCTGCTTCTGTTATCAGATGGTAGGAGGAAGGAATGTTTAAAACGCGAGTCTGTAGTCTTTTAAATATTGATTATCCCATCATGCAGGGTGGAATGGCTTGGGTTGCCGATGGTATTCTTGCTGCTGCTGTTTCCAATGCGGGAGGGTTAGGTATTATTGGTGCGGGACACGCTCCTCCGGAAGTGGTGGAAAAGGAAATAGAAAAGGCAATGTCTTTGACGAAGAGATCCTTTGGTGTGAATATCATGCTTTTATCTCCTTTTGCTGATGAGATTGTGAATTTGGTTGTAGAATATAAAGTAAAGGTGGTTACTACCGGTGCTGGCAGTCCTGGTAAATATATGGATAAACTGAAGACAGTGGCCAGGGTAATTCCCGTTGTTGCATCGGTAGCGTTGGCTAAGCGTATGCAGCAGATAGGTGCAGATGCGGTGGTGGCTGAAGGGTTGGAATCAGGAGGGCATATCGGTGAGATCAGTACTATGGCTCTTGTTCCTCAGGTAGCGGATGCTGTGGATATTCCCGTTATTGCCGCTGGTGGTATTGCAGATGGAAGGGGATTTTTAGCTGCACTGGCCTTAGGAGCAGAAGGGGTGCAGATGGGAACGAGATTTATTCTTTCTGAGGAGTGTACCGTTCATCCCAATTACAAACAGGCACTCCTCAAAGCAAAGGATAGAGATACTGTGGTTACGGGTTTAAGTACTGGCCATCCAACAAGGGTAGTTAAGAATAGGTTAGCTCGAGAATTTGCCTTGAAGGAAAAACAGGGTGTTTCTGCTGAAGAATTGGAGGAGTTGGGTTCCGGCAAGCTATATGCGGCTGCTCGGGAAGGAGATGTAGTAGGTGGTTCTGTGATGGCGGGACAGATATGCGGTTTGATAAAGGATATAAAACCGGTGGGAAAGGTCATTAAAGATATTATAGAAGAGGCAAGGATGATTTCACAAAGTTTGAACAACCTTGCGGGGTGAGAATGCGTTTTCTCATGTTCACAGGCCAGGGTTCTCAGTTTGTGGGAATGGGAAAAGATATTTATGATGAATTTCCTCTATCAAAAAGGATATATGAAGAGGCAAATGAAGCACTGCATTTTGATTTAAGGAGGTTGATGTTTGAAGGACCGGGAGAGAAATTAGATCAAACTGCTTTTGCTCAACCTGCTATTCTGGTTCATTCTTATATTATATATTTTCTTCTTCAGCGAGAGTATGGGTTTGATTTTGATGTATGTGGGGGACATAGTTTGGGTGAGTATACTGCATTTGTGGCAACGGGAGCCCTGAGTTTTTCGGATGCGGTGTGGGCAGTGCATATGAGGGGTAAGTTCATGCAGGAAGCAGTCCCCTTAGATGAGGGCGGAATGATGGCTGTAATTACAGATAAGGAAAAGGAGATAGAAGATCTATGTGAAACTATCTCCAAAGATGGAAAATTCTATGTTTGCATCGCTAATTACAATTCGGATACTCAAATTGTTCTGTCAGGTCTTACACCGGGATTGAGAAGGGCAAGAAGGTTAATAGAAGAAAAAGGATGGGGGAAGGTTATACCACTTAATGTAAGTGCTCCCTTTCATAGTAAACTGATGAAAAATGCAGGGGAGAGATTGGCGGATGTTCTGAGAGATATTCCATTTAAAAAAACAGAAAAACCTGTAATAGAAAATGTGGCCTCTTCTGTTGTTTATGGAGGAGGTGAGGCGAGGAAGGTGTTGATCGAACAGATGACAAATCCTGTAAGGTGGCGAGATAATGTGAAGAGGGCGAGGGATCTGGGTTGCCTGGAGTTTGTGGAATGTGGGCCGAAAAATGTATTGTCTAATCTTTTAAAAAGGAGGTCCAAAGAGTTGAAGATTTACTGTTGTACAGATACAATAACATTAAAAAGATTTGGAGAAAAGGATGTATAAGGGAAAATTGGCAGTAGTTACAGGGGCTTTTCGTGGAATAGGAAGGGCTTGCGCAGAAAAACTGGCTGAAAGTGGGGTAAAAGTTGTCATAAATGATGTTTACAACAGGGAACAGGCGGAAAGGGTAAGAGAAGAGATTGAGGAATCCGGTGGAATATGTGATATAATGATGTTTGATGTTTCCAGCTATAGAGAGGTAGAAGAAGGCTTTGCTAAGATAGTGGAAAAGTGGGGAAATGTGGACTATCTGGTAAACAATGCGGGCATTGTAGATGATAATCTGATTTTAAGGATGAAACCCGAGAGTTTTAAAAAGGTGGTAGATGTAAATTTAATCGGTGCTTTTAATTGCACGAAGCAGGTAGTAAGGAATATGGTAAAGCAAAAGTTCGGTGTTATTGTTAATATATCTTCTATTGTGGGACTTTCTGGGAATGCTGGCCAGTGCAATTACGCCGCATCAAAGGCAGGTATTGTTGGTTTTACAAAAAGCCTGGCAAAAGAACTGGCTTCAAAGAATATTAGGGTTAATGCTGTTGCTCCGGGATTTATTGAAACCGGTATGACGAAAAAGATACCTGCGAAAGATAGAGAGAGATTAGTAGAGAATATTCCCTTAAACAGGCTGGGGAAGCCAGAAGATGTAGCCAATGTAGTGGCATTTTTATTGAGTGAAGAGGCGAGCTATATTACAGGAGAAGTGATAAGTGTAAGTGGAGGATTACATATATAAAAATTTTTAAGGGGGAAATATGTCCGTAGAGGAAGATGTAAAGAAGATTATCGTGGAACAGCTGGGAGTGGAAGAAGACGAGGTAAAGCCGGAGGCAAAATTTATCGATGACCTGGGAGCAGATTCCCTGGATACGGTGGAGCTTATCATGGCAATGGAGGAGAAGTTTGGCATTGAGATTCCTGATAGTGATGCAGAAAAGATATCAACCGTTCAAGATGCTATTGACTACATTAAATCTCATATTTCTTGAAAAAGGCAGATGAAAAGAATTGTGGTTACAGGTGTAGGGGCGGTAACGCCGGTTGGACTTGATGCCAGGACAAGTTTTGAAAACATAGTAAAGGGTAAATCAGGCATAGGCTATATTACAAAATTTGATGCTTCTAACTTTAGGGTGCGTATTGCTGGTGAAGTGAAGGACTTTAATCCAGACAGATATGTTCCCAAGAAGGATGTTAAAAAATACGATCTGTTCTCTTTATATGCGATTGCAGCAACAAAAGAAGCACTGGATGATGCAGGGATAGAGACAGAAAAGGAGGATAAAGAAAGGATTGGGGTCAGTGTAGGTTCAGGCATAGGAGGGTTGCCAACCATAGAAAAGTATAAAGAGATATGCTTGGAGAAGGGAGAAAAGTCCATCTCACCCTTTTTTATCCCCCTGGCTGTAATTAACATGGCATCCTGTGATATTGCTATAATGTATGGTTTTAAAGGTCCAAATTTTAGTGATGTAACGGCATGCGCTACTGGTGCTCATTCCATAGGACTGGCAATGAGAGCTATTCAGTATGGTGATGCAGATATAATGATTGCAGGAGGGACAGAATCTGCCATCTGTCCTTTAGCCATAGGGGGATTTTCATCTATGAGGGCACTTTCTACGAGAAATGATGAACCGGAGGCGGCATCTCGTCCCTTTGACAGAGATAGGGATGGTTTTATTGTAAGTGAAGGAGCAGGGGTGGTAATCCTGGAGGAGTATGAACATGCTAAAAGACGGGGAGCAGAGATATATGCAGAATTATGTGGTTTTGGTATGTCCTGTGATGCATATCATATAACGGCACCTGATCCGGATGGAGAGGGAGCAAGCCTGGCAATGGAAAATGCGCTGAAAGATGCACATTGTAATTTGGAAGATGTGGATTATATTAATGCCCATGGCACATCTACCCATTATAATGATATTGTGGAAACAAGAGCTATAAAAAAATTATTCAAGGAACATGCATATAAACTTTGTGTAAGTTCTAACAAATCACAGATTGGTCATCTCTTAGGTGCAGCAGGAGGAGTAGAGGCGGTGTTTACTGTTTTAACCGTGAAAAACGGCATAGTTCCACCTACCATAAATCTGGAACATCCAGATCCGGAGTGCGACCTGAATTATGTGCCAAATGTAGCTCAAGAAAAGGAAATAAATGTAGCTATGAACAATTCTTTTGGTTTTGGAGGAACAAACGCTGTTCTGGTATTCAGGAAGCTATGAGAGCAGTGCTGTTTGATCTGGACGGAACACTTGTAGATTCTCGCAAAGATATTGCAAATGCCGTGAATGCAACCTTAAATAAATTTGGTTTGCCAGAGGAAGAGGAGGAGGAGATCTTTCAGTTTGTAGGCAACGGCGTTCAAAATTTTATAAAGAAGGTATTGAGAGATAAGGGAAAGGAGGAGATATATCCATTATTTCTTCCTTCTTTTCTTGAATTTTACTATGAACATATAGACGAACATACAAAGCCCTTTGAGGGAGTGAGGGAGGTGTTGAGCACCTTAGCCAGAGACAATTGTGTTTTAGCGGTAGTGAGCAATAAGTTGGAAAAATTTGCGTGCAAGCTTTTGAAGAGCCTTGATCTTTTTTACTTCTTTGATTTTATTTGCGGGTGTGATACATTCGGTGTTAAAAAGCCAGATCCGTTGGTTGTTTCAAGTGTTTGCAGGTCTCTTAAGATGGAGGCAAAAGACAGCATGCTGGTGGGAGATAGTGAAAATGATATTGTAGCTGCTAAAAAGGCAGGGGCAGTTTCAACCTGTGTTACCTACGGTTTTAGACCGGAAGAAGTATTGCTTCAGTTTAAACCGCATTTTGTTATTCATGATCCTCGTCAACTTTTGACGATTGTTTAATGTATCTGAAATCATCCCTTTTTTCTGAATTTATAGGCTGGTTGAAAAAAAGAAGGGGGAAACTTTATTTGGTTGGAGGGATGGTAAGGGACTATCTGTGGGGTAGAAGTTCGGAAGACTATGATGTAGTAGTCTCTAAGGATGTTGATATAAAGGAGTTTTTTGGGGAAAAGAATATAAGATTTGTTTATTATGAGAGAGGAGGGGTGAAAACATACAAGGCGTGGCCAGATAAAGCAGAGATAGATGTTTGCGAAATGAGAGCTAAAAGTATAGAAGAAGATTTGAAGAAGAGAGATTTTACAATAAATGCTATCGCTTATGATGTAGAAGAAAAAAGATTTGTAGATCCTCTGGATGGAAGGAGGGATATAGAGGATAAGAGAGTGAGAATGTGTTATAAACAGGCTTTTATGGATGATCCGTTGAGGATCTTGAGACTGTTCCGCCTTTCCACGGAATTTTCTTTAACCATTGATAGAGAGACATTGGATGAGTGTAAAAAGGCTATAGAATTTTTAACTTCTGTTTCCGTGGAGAGAATAGGAGAGGAGTTGAAAAAGATCCTTCTTCTCCCGTTTTCATTTAAATATTTTCCATTAATGGAGAACATCGGTTTGATGGAAAAACTTTTTCCCCATACGAAGAGGAATCTAACATTATACATTGCACTGGATAGAGAGATTGGAAAATGGAAGATCAACCTTGATACACGTAAGCTCCTTTCTTTAAAAGTTGCTGCATTCTTGGGAAAAGATGCCGAAAGATGGAGTGATTTTTACTGTTTTGGAAAAAGAGTAGGGAAATGGGCAAAACTGTGGTTCGAAAACAGGCTTCTTCCCTATAAAGTGTGGAAAGGAGAGGAAAGTTTGGGCAGGTTAATCGTTGACTTTAAAGAAGACTGTTTACCTCTATCTGTTTTTTCTGCGGCCTGTATTTCTCAGGAACCGTTTGAACAGTTTGTGAGAAAGATATTTTTAAATTATAAAAGATGGGAGGAAAAAATAAGGATGATAGATGGTTGGGATGTGATGAGTATAGAGCCGGAGAAAAGAGGCGAGGTTTTGCGTTCTTTAAGGATAAAGATTATAGACCGAAATGTGAATAAGGACGGGTGCCTGAGGTCTATAACATGAATATAAATGCAGAGATTTCCAATATGTTTGAGAAAATAGCAAATATCTTGGAATTTAGAGGAGAAAATGTATTCAGGGTTGTAGCCTACAGAAAGGCAGCTCGCAGTATCAGAGAGCTTACTTCTCCACTTTCCAAGATTATGGAGGAAGGGAAATTAACAGAAATACCGGGGGTGGGGAAAGATCTGGCAGCATATATTGAAGAGTATATAAAAAGAGGAAAGATAACATTGTATGAACAACTAAAGCAGGAAGTGTCGGAAAAGCTGATCGATCTTTCTGACATTCAGGGATTGGGTCCCAAGACATTGAGAAAGTTGCATGATGTTTACAGTATAGAGAGTCTACAGGATCTAAAAGAACTCATCAGGGATAAAGAGGAGTTGCCTGAGGCAGGATTGAGAAAAAAGAGTCTGGAAAACCTGCGCCAGGGCATTGAGCTTTATGAACAGAGGCAGAAGCGTTTTTTATTGGGTGTAGCTTTGCCTGTTGCGGAGAATCTCCGTGAGAGGGTGAGGGAACTTCCTACTGTTTCTCAGGTAGAATTGGCGGGTTCTTGCCGTCGTGGAAAGGAAACGGTGGGAGATCTGGATATCTTGTGTGTAGCGGAAGATGGAGCAGGGGTAATTGATGCATTTACAAGGTTTGATGAGGTAAAAAGGGTTCTGGCCAAGGGCTCTACCAAGGGCAGTGTAATCTTGGAGAACAATTTACAGGTTGATTTAAGGGTGGTAGAGGGAAAGTCTTATGGTGCTGCTCTGCAGTATTTTACAGGCTCAAAGGCGCACAATGTGCATTTGAGAAGAATAGCCAGGCAAAGAGGGATAAAGATAAATGAATATGGTGTATTTAGGGGTGAGAAGAGAATCGGCGGCGAGAATGAAGAGGATATATATGAGGCATTGGATATGGTGTGGATACCACCCGTTCTAAGAGAGGATAGAGGAGAGATAGAGAAAGCAGCAGAAAAGAGGTTGCCAAAGCTGGTTTCAGTTTCTGATATAAAGGGTGATTTACATGTTCATTCTAAATGGAGCGATGGTGTATTGAGTATTGAAGAAATAGTTCAAGAGGCAATAAAAAGAAAGTATGAGTATATTGCCATTACAGATCATTCTCCTTCCTCTCGTATTGCCAATGGTCTGTCCATAGAAAGGCTGTATGATAAGTTGGAGGAGATAGACAGATTAAGGGAAAGGTTTAAGGGAAAGATAAGTATTTTTTCTGGTTCTGAAGTGGACATAAGGAATGATGGTTCACTGGATTATCCCGATAATGTTTTGAAGGATTTAGATATAGTTCTGGTTGCTATACATGCAGGATTTAGGCAGGATGAATCAAAGATTACAGGGAGGATAGTAGATGCCCTGTCCAACAGATATGTGCATATCCTGGCTCATCCCACGGGAAGGATGATCGGGATAAGGGAACCTTATAGGGTAAATATGGAGAAGGTGTTTGAAGCGGCGAAGAAATACAGCAAGTGTTTGGAGATAAACGCCCAGATAATGAGACTGGATCTGGAAGACATTTATGTAAGAGAGGCGATAAGAAGAGGAATAAAACTATCTATAGCTACAGATACACATCATCGTGAAAACTTTGATTATATGAGATTCGGTGTCTACACTGCACAGAGGGGATGGGCAGAACCAAAAGATATTATAAATACCTATCCTTTTCCTAAGCTGATGATGTTTCTGAAGAAAGCTTATGGATAGCCTTCGCCAATTTGGATGTAAGACGGGAGGCTTTATTCTTATGGATCACCCCCTTAGAAGCGATATGGTTGATGGTTTTTTCCGCTTGCTTAAATGCTTTTTGCGCTTCTTCTAAATTTTTGTCTTCAATTTTCTCCCTTACTGTTCTTATTACATTTTTTAAACGGGTGCGGTAAGCCTTATTTCTCATATATCTCTTCTTGTTCTGTCGCATCCGCTTTGCGGCCGATTTATGCTGTGGCATATAACCTCCTGAATTTTTTGCAAATTTAACATGTAGGGTATGTGAAAGTCAAGTATGCAGTTGCTATATCAATCCAAAATTTTTATATTAGAGGTAAGGAGGTTCTGTTATGGATAAAAAATATCTATTGATGGTTGTGCTGTTTGTTTTGGTGGTATTCACTCCAAACTGTAGCAGAGCTTCACAATCCCGGTTGATGTTGCCGCTAAAGGAGGATATATTGGTAAGGGTAGAGGGGACAGTTCTTCATTATCAAAAAAAATCTTTCTGGAACGAAGATGCATTTTTAAAGATTTTGAAGAAAAGAGATGAAATTGAACTCAGTCAGATCAAGAGATTTAAAGATGATCTATTTAAATATGGTGAAGGTGGAGAATATGCTACATCTTTTGATGTAAAATTCGACAAAGTAGAAAGATCTATTACATTGAGATGTGATGTTACGGGAGCGGTATCAAAAACTGGAAATAACTACCGCGCTACATTTATGTGGTTGTTGAGACCTCTGGGATTGGATTTTATCGATAATGATTTTAGTGAATCTAAGGATGAGCTCTTCTGGGGAGGATTGGTTGATAATGTTTCAACTACCGTTAAGATTATGCTGCCACCTAAGGATTCTGTTTACTCTGCCTGGCATCATCCAAATGGCCACTGTCATGCCCATGTTTGGTGGACAGAATGAATGAACTGGATAAGAGAATTGATGTCTTAGAAAAAGGCAAAGTAAGAGGCAAAACCCTGCTGGATATTGGGGTAGGGCCTCTATCTTTTATTGCGGCCAGAGATTTTAACTGTAGAGTTACAAATATTGATGTTTCAATAGAGGTTCTAAGAGAAGCAAAGAAAGAGGCGGAAAAGGAAAAGTTGAATATTGAATTTGAGTGTGCAGATGCAACAAATCTGCCTTACAAGGATGATGCATTTGATGTAGTTGTAAGCTATGCCGCCCTGCACCATATCAATGTAGATAGAAGAAAGGATTTCATTCGTGAAACATATAGAGTGGCAAGGGAAAAACTTATCATAGCTGAATACAACAAAACGGGTTTCAATCAGATTCATCCTATGAACGACTACCAACCAGTAAACCTTGATTGGCTGGAGAAAGAGCTGAGTATTTTAGGGGATGTGGAGAAATATTCTAATAAATGGATGAATATATATATGTGTTATAAGGGGGCTTAAGATGAAGATCACTATCATTTATGATAATGAAGCTTATAAGCAGGATTTGCGGGCAGATTGGGGGTTTTCTTCTTTAATAGAAGTAGAAAATACACCGAAGATCTTATTTGATACGGGAGCCAATGGAGGAATTTTGCTTTCCAATATGAGAAAACTGGATATTGATCCCAGCTCCATTGAAGAGGTTTTTATCTCTCATGCTCACTGGGATCACATTGGAGGATTGTCAGATTTTCTAAGGGCAAACAACGATGTTAAGGTTTATATTCCAAAAACTTGTCCTAAACCTTCTGGGGCGAAAGAGGTGATTGTCGTAAAAAATGCCTTAAAGATTCATGATAATGTCTTTTCCACTGGCGAGCTGGATGGCATAGAACAATCCTTGTGCATTAAAACGAACAAGGGAATAGTTTTGATTGTGGGATGCTCTCATCCCGAAATGAAGCATATTTTAAAAGCAGCATCAGAATTTGGAGAGGTTTATGCCATTATCGGTGGTTTGCACGGATTTAGAGAATTTGAGCTGTTTAAGGAGCTAAAGTTGATCTGCCCCTCTCATTGCACACAGTATAAACAAGAGATATTCTCTCTTTATCCTGATAAATGCATTAAAGGAGGAGCAGGGAGAACAATAGAGGTATGAGAACAATATTCTTAGATGTTGACGGTGTTATTAGAAACATTGTAAAAGCAATAATACAGAAGATGAGGGAAGAAGGTATACCTGTAAGGCCTGTTACCGACTGGAATACCCTGTTTAAAAATGGTATTACATTTGCAGATATTTTTTATTCCTTTCCCTACCTTTTAGTTATTGCACCTCCTTATCAAAGGGCACATTTTTTTACCTGGAACTTATCACATTTGGGTGAGATTGTCTTCCTTTCCATGCAAAATGATTATGGCAGAGAGGCAACAGTGCGTTGGTTAAACAACAAGGGGTTTTTAGCCTATGGAATAGATGTGCAATTTGTTAGTGAAGCAAGAGAAAAGCTGTGGTATTTAGAAAGATACAAAGACAGCATCCTTATAGATGATCATCCTGATTTAGAGGGTGAAAAAAATGTATTGACCATTGGAAGGACCTGGAACAAATCTCGAATGGGATATAAAATGATACTGAAGCAGATAGAGGCGTTTAATAAAAGTGTTTAAGTTTTTTTAAGGGAGATATGGCAGTTGTGTAACTTTAAGCCAGTGGTTAAAAGGAGAAAAAAATGAGTGGTTTTTGGGAGCGTATTGTCCGTGCTGCCAAGCTTGACGTGGGTCTATATAGAGAGGTTGAAGCAGATAAAGGTGCTCTGGGTCAAGCTATGGTGGTTGTTGTTCTTTCAAGCATAGCAGCAGGCATAGGAAATGCAGGAAAGGGAGGAATGGGCTGGATTTTAATCGGAGCAGTTACTGCACTTGTTGGGTGGTACATTTGGGCTTATATTGCTTATTTTATTGGCACTAAGCTTCTTCCTGAACCGCAGACCAAAGCGAATCATGGAGAATTATTAAGAACTATTGGTTTTTCAAGTTCTCCAGGGTTGATTAGAATACTGGGCGTTGTTCCAATATTGAGGAAAATTGTTTTTTTGATTGCAGGGATTTGGATGTTGGTGGCAATGATTATTGCAGTTAGGGAAGCTCTGGATTATCAAAGCACATTGCGAGCGGTAGGGGTTTGTGCTATAGGCTGGATTATTCAAGTGGCAGTTCTTATGCTTATTTTTGCTTTAACGGGTTTTCCGAAGCCATCGTAGTCAAAATAAAGAGAATGATTATCCTAAGAGTGGAGTTTTGAGGGAAGAAAGTGAATAAGAACAACATGGAGGCAAGATTTAAAACCTATTTTATTGGTATAAAAGAGGGGAAAATAATTTCTTCTCGGGAAACAAGGAAGCAGATAGATGAAGTTAAGAAGTTAAAATGTCAGCTGAGACATCCAATAACAGGAGAGAGATTGGGTTGGGATAGTTTTGACGATCCCGATGATGAGAAGTCATTATTTCAGGCTATTTTAAGGGACAGGAAATTAAGAGTAGATCAGGGTCTGTTGATGATGAAAAAAGCACCTTTCTGTGTTATTACCGCAGTGGATGATATAGCTATAAGATTGGAATTTTATGGAGGGTACAGAAAGACTCAGCTCATTGCCGATATCAGAAATAGACGATTGCAGGGCTTGAGATTACCCTGCTTTACTGATAGAAACCCTGAGATGGGGGGAGAAAATTGATTATTCCAAAGAACCTGCTGGTTTTTGATATAGAAACCATAAGAGACAGGGATCTGCTGGCAAGTGTCAAGGGAAGGGAGAGGGATACATTTGAAGACATTATGGAGAGAGAGCGCAAAAGGTTAGGGAAAGAATCTATAGATGATGTTTTTGTTGCCATCCCGTATCACAGGGTAGTTTGTATCTCTTGTTTGGAGAAAACCGGAGATAAAAGGACTTTAAAATCGTGGTATGGTCCGGAAGGTAAGGTGCTGGAGACTTTTTGGACATCGGTAGGTGTGATTCTGGAGGAGGCAGAGGATGCTCCTTATATAATAACATTCAATGGTAAAAGATTTGATATTCCTGTTATAACTATAAGAACTTTAAGATACCTGGATAGTTTCTTGAGTTGTAGAGAAGATGTGCAGAAGTACATTAATATTGGTCTAAATACATATTTTTCCATAGAAGACAGATGGGAAAGCAAACGGCCAAATTATACCAGCAAATATTCCAGGTTTAATATAGACTTAACAGAATATTTCGGTTTCGGAGCATCGCTGGAAGCTTTATGCAAGATCTGTGGAATACCTGTTAAATCAGAGGGTAGGGGTTCTGAAGTTGAAAGGTATTACCTGAGTGGCGAGTATGAAAGAATTGCACGGTATTGCGCAGAAGATGTGAGGGCTACTTATGCTCTTTATCTCCGTGTGCTGTTGATGCGCCATCCTAAGGGTGCCTATGAAGAAATAAGGAAAGAATTGAAAAACCTGGAATTGATCAGAACAGAAATTAAAAAGTTGACACACTAAAAGATGTTGTTATATTTAGGATTACCTTTGAGGAGAGATGTCCGAGAGGCCGAAGGAGCACGACTGGAAATCGTGTATAGGGTTTAAAAGCCCTATCGCGGGTTCGAATCCCGCTCTCTCCGCCATATGCGCCCATAGCTCAGATGGATAGAGCGGTAGATTGCGGATCTACAGGTCAGGAGTTCGAGTCTCCTTGGGCGCACCTGATACTTGTCCGTTGGGCTCTACGCGTTGCACACTTTCTGAACCCCGTCAGGTCCGGGAGGAAGCAGCGGTAGGAAATGATGTGCAAGTGCTGTAGATCAACCCAACGGACAAGTATCGTGAGGAAACAAGATGTGTATTGTTTTAGCCAGAAAGTATAGACCTAAAAATCTGAGCGAGATTGTAGGTCAACCTGTTGTGGTGCGTATATTGGAAAATGCTATCCGCATGAACAGGATTCCGCATGTTTTTCTTCTTTCTGGCCCAATGGGAGTGGGGAAAACCTCCACTGCCCGTGTAATAGCCAAATCATTGAATTGTGAGAAAGGACCCACTGTACATCCCTGTGAGACATGTAAGAGTTGTAAGGAAATTAATGAGGGGAAAAGTGTAGATGTAATAGAGATAGATGGTGCATCCAACAGGAAGGTAGAGGAAGCGAGAAAGATCATAGAGAGCATGAAGTATCCTCCTCTTTTCTCTCCTTATAAGATATATATTGTGGATGAAGTGCATATGCTTACCCTGGAGGCATTCAATGCACTACTTAAAACAATTGAGGAACCACCACAGTATGTGAAGTTTATCTTTGCTACCACCAACATGCAAAAGATACCTCCTACCGTTCTCTCCCGATGCATGACCTTGGACTTTAAAAAGATTCCAGAACCCGTAATAAAGAACCATATATTGAAAATCTGTGAAAAAGAAGGAATAACAATACAGGAAGAGGCAGCGATGCTTATTTCCAGCTTGTGTGAGGGTTCTTTAAGAAATGCGGAGATGCTTCTGGATAGGACAATATCCTATTGTGAGGGAAATATTTCTCTGAAAGATGTGGAGAATAGCCTTTATGTTTTGAAAGAAGAGGATGTGCAGGCGTTTTTAGATGCAACAATAAATGGAAATATAGAAGAGGTAGAAAGATGGTTAGAGAAAATAGAAACAAATAGTGTGGATATATTTTATTTCTTCAATATGCTTTTACGCAGGATTGAAATCTACATAAAGGAGAAAACATATCCTGTGGAACAGATGATAGGTGTGATGGATGTATTTTATAAAGCATTTATGGATATGAGAAATGGCATTGAAGGTGAAGTTGTATTAAGAACAGCTGCTTACAAAGCTTGTGCAGTAAAGAATCTGGTGAAAATAGAAGACTTCTTGGAAGAAACTAAGACAAAATCGGAAAAAATTGAGAGGAAAGGGATGCAATCAAAAATGGAAAGCTTTCCAGTAGTAAATTATATATTGGAAGAATTTAATGGAAAGATTGTAGGGAGGTTGTGATGCCTAAGGGACCGGGTGGTTTAGACCTGAATATGCTTATGGCTCAGGCGAAAAAATTGCAAAAGGAATTAAAAAAAGTTCAAGAAGAAGCGGCAAAGGAAACAGTGGATGTAACCGTGGGAGGAGGAATGGTTTCTGTGAAGGCAAGCGGAGAAGGCAAGATTACAGAAATCAAAATATCCAAGGAGATAGTAAATCCTGAAGATATAGAAATGTTACAGGATTTGATACTTTCCGGGGTGAACGAAGCATTGAGAAAAGCTAAGGAAATGGTGCAGGAAAAGATGAGCGGTGTAGCGGGAGGCATGGGTTTGGGTGGCCTTTCTAATTTAATCTAAAGTTAATTTATAGTTGCTTTTATTTAATTATATATTATAATTAAGCAAAAATTTGCTAATTCTGGCAGGAGGTGTTTTTATTATGTTGAAGAAATTAGATGTGAGATGGCATGCCAGGGCAGGCCAGGGAGCGGTTACTGCTGCTCATAACCTGGCCGAGATTATAGCTCAGGAAAAAGGAGCCTATGCAAGGGCATTTGCTGTTTATGGGGCGGAGAAAAGAGGAGCACCGGTAGTGGCATTTACCAGGCTTTCAGATCGTCCAATAAGAGATCATTCGGAGTATATGGAGCCAGATGTGGTACTTCTCCTCGACCCTACACTGGTTGGATTGGTGAACATAGTGGAGGGAACAAAAGAGGGAGCAACGGTTATCATAAACACACCTTTAAAGAAAGAGGATATGATTAAACGGTTAAATTTAGAAGGGTTTAAGGTTTATACACTGGATGCCAACAGGATGAGCAGGGAGGAGATTGGTAGGGCCATTCCTAATGTTCCCATGCTGGGTGCATTCTTTCGTGTGATGAACTTAAGAGACAAGGAGGAACTGGCTAAGGAAATGAAAGAATTGTTAGAAAGCACAGGAAAGTTTAGTGATGAGTTGATTCAAGGGAACATCAATGCACTCAAGAAAGGATTTGAGGGGGTTCAATAATGAAGATAGGAGAAAAAGTACAATGGAATGAATTACTGACGGGTGGAGTGATAGAGGATCCAGGAAACAGTATAGATTACAAAACGGGCTCATGGAGAATAGAAAGGCCTATATGGAATAAAGAGGCGTGCATAAATTGTATGTTCTGCTGGGTTTACTGTCCCGATTCATCTATCAAGGTAGACAAAGATGGGAATATGGCTGGCATAAATTATGATTTTTGTAAAGGATGTGGAATATGCGTTAAAGAATGTCCTAAGCCTGGTGCGCTGGCTATGGTTTTAGAAGCGGATATAGAGAAAAAGGGTATGGATGTGGTGTTTAAAGAAACATTTGGAGGAAAATAATGGGTAAGAAGGTAGCATTGGATGGTAACGCCGCTGCGGCACATGCCATCAGACAGATTAACCCTGATGTTATTGCTGCTTTTCCTATAACACCCTCTACACAGATTCCGATGACAGTGTCTTCATTTATTGCTGATGGATTGATGGATACAGAACTGGTTACTGTAGAATCGGAACATTCTGCTATGAGTGCTTGTGTGGGAGCGGCTGCGGCGGGCGGAAGGGTGATGACGGCAACGGCAGCTCAAGGATTGGCTCTTATGTGGGAAATTTTATATATTGCTTCTTCTATGAGATTGCCGATGGTGACTGTGATTGCAGCCAGGGCACTGAATGCACCACTGAATATTCATGGAGACCATTCTGATGTTATGGGAGCAAGAGATGCAGGATGGATTCAATTGTTCTGCGAAGATGCTCAGGAAGTTTATGACTCTATTATTCAAGCCATAAAAATTTCCGAGAACAAGGATGTTTTGACGCCGGTGATGGTTGTTATGGATGGCTTCAACACCACTCATTCTGTGGAAGTATGGGAAATGGAGGAGGATGAAAGGGTTAAGGAATTCATTGGAGAATATGAGCCCAAATATCCGCTTCTGGATGTATCCAGAAAAATTACATACGGCGCATGGGCTCCACCATCTGAGTACTTCGAACACAAGGTGAATCAGCTTACCGGCATAATTCGTGCAAGACCCGTGGTTAAAAAAGTAGGTGAAGAATTTGGAAAGGTATTTGGAAGAAGTTATGACTGTTTCGAGTTATATAAGCTGGATGATGCAGAATACGCCATCGTTATGATGGGTTCGGCAGCTGGCACTGCAAAGGATGTAGTGGACGTTTTGAGAGAAGATGGGGTTAAAGCAGGACTTTTGAAAATCAGGATGTTCAGACCATTTCCTGCCGAGGAGATAAAAGAGGCTTTGGGTAATGTAAAGGTAGTTGCCACCTTGGATAGAGTAATACCTGCCGGAGCTTATGGTTCTCCTTTATTCAATGAAGTTCGTTCCGCTTTATACGATGCTCCCAAAAGGCCTATGGTTATAGATTATATATATGGATTGGGAGGAAGGGATATTCAGCCCAAACATTTTAAGGAAGTTTACGAAAACCTACAGAGAATTGCCAAAACGGGTAAGATAGAAAAGATGTTGGACTTTATAAACATAAGAGGAAAATGGGGGAAATAAATGGCTTTTTTAAACGATTTGGCAAAAAGAGGAGAGCGTTTTGCTCCAGGTCATAGGCTATGTCCCGGTTGTGGACAGTCCATTATCGTAAGAGCACTCTTAAATATAACAGACTATGAAATAGTAATTGCCAATGCTACCGGTTGTTTAGAGGTATGTTCAGGACTCTTTCCATACACCAGCTGGTGCGTTCCATGGATACACAGTGCCTTTGAAAATGCAGCTTCTACTATTGCCGGTGCGGAGGCAATGTACAGGGTATGGAAGAGAAAGGGTAGGACAGACAAGGACATAAAATTTGTGGCTTTAGCCAGTGATGGAGGAACATACGATATAGGTTTGCAGGCTCTCTCCGGAGCTATGGAAAGATGGCATGATTTTCTATACCTCTGTATAGATAACCAGGCTTATGAAAACACCGGTGTTCAAAGATCCAGTGCCTCTCCTTTCGGTGCAAACACCACAACAACACCCGTGGGAAAGGTAAAAAGGGGTAAAGAACAAAGAAGAAAGGATATCATGTCTATAGTTGAGGGTCATCATATCCCTTATGCTGCACAAGCCTCCTTGCACAATTGGAGAGATTTAATGAACAAGATAAAGCGAGCCCTGGACACAAAAGGGCCAACATACATAAATGTTCTTCAGCCTTGTTGCACAGGATGGGGATTTCCGCCAGATATGACGGTTGAAGTGGCAAGAATAGCGGTTGAAACATGCGCCTGGCCCATATATGAGGTGGTAGATGGAAAGGTAAAGATAAATTATAAACCAAAGAAAAAGTTGCCTGTTGAAGAGTGGTTTAAAATGCAGAGGAGATTCGCACACATGTTAAAGCCGGAAAACAAGGATCTTTTAGGGAGGGCACAGGAGCTTGTAGATGAACACTGGGAATGGTTACTGAAAAGAGAAGCAGCAGGACTTTAACGGACAGGCCTTGGCCTGAGGAATGAGATACAGAGAACCACAGATAACAATGAAGTTGTGCTTTGATAAAGCGTACAGGAATGCTTCGTTCAGAGAACAGAATATTTTGCAGCCTCCTTTGAACCGTAGTTGTTGGACAGTGTGAAGAAGAATGTTTGTGGGTATTGCTCTTTCACTGTTTATCTTTACCACCTCTATGTTTGAAAAATGAGGAAGCAATACCCTTAACATTCCCTTTACATCCTTGCCCTTTAATGCACTAAAGATCAGTATTTTTTCTCCCTTGTAGTTTTCCAAAAATTCAGACAGTGCAATAGCACCTTCTACATTATGACTTCCATCTATTACTACCGTCTTCTCTTTGTTTTTTATTACCTCTATTCTGCCCGGCCAAAAACTTTTCTCTACACTCTCTTTCTTGATCGGGATATTTAACTTTGATGCTATGTGCATGGATAAAGAGGCATTGTATATTTGATTTTTACCCTTCATTAAAAGCTTTACATCTCTTATGTCTATTTTTCCATTACTAAAGGTAAACTTATCTTTTTCTATTCTTATGTAATGTGGTTTTAGAGGGTAAAACGAGCAGTTTTTTTGTTTTGCCTCTCTTTCTATTATTTGCATAGCTTCTTTCTTTAAAAGTCCTGTGAAAACGGAAGTTTTTTCATGGATGATGCCTGCTTTTTCATAGGCAATCTGGGAAATCTTGTTTCCCAGGAATTCCGTATGGTCCTTTGATACAGTAACAATTACACTGAAAAGTGGTCGAACAACATTTACAGCATCAAATCTTCCTCCCATTCCCACTTCCATAATGGCAAAATCCACCTTTTCCTGTGCAAATACCAGGTAAGCTAAAGCGGTGAGAAACTCAAAATAGGTGGGTTTTTCCATTGATTTGCATTTTTCGAATATCTCCTTAGCATAAGGATAAAGATCTGAATATGGCTTTTGATTGATCTTTATCCTTTCATTTAAGAAAAATATATGAGGAGAGGTGAATGTCCCTACCCTGTATCCTCCATCAACCAGTATATCGGTGAGAAAATTGCATACCGAACCCTTTCCATTTGTTCCACCTACTAATATCACATTTAGCTTCTGTTGAGGATTACCGAGCCTTTTCAGAAGCTCTCTTATGCGAGACAATCCCGGTTTTATACAGTGAGGATTAAATGTATTTAAAAGATTTTCTAATCGTTCCATGCAAGAACTACGGCCGCTGCATACGTATCGGTATGACTTAGAGAAACAATGGCTTTTTTATGTGGTATATCTATAGCAGGTTTTCCTGAAGGAAGAGAGATTACCTCTATACTCTTCCATGGCACCCTCTTTCCTATGGTTTTAAATGCCGCTTCCTTAGCACAGAACCGTGCAGTAAGGGAGGGATAGGGATTCTTCTTTTTATATGCATGTTCTATCTCTCTCTTTGTAAATATCCGGTTTAAAAACCTCTCTCCATACTTTTCTTTAACCCTTTTTTTCTTTTTTTTCTTTTTT
>JAGGSF010000099.1 GCA_021159235.1 Deltaproteobacteria bacterium
CTGAACCTCTTTTCCATCTATAACAAGAGTTACATAATCCATTTTCTTCTCCTTTAAATGGAGTTTTTCATTTATTTAAACTTTCTTTTAAACTACCACCAGAAGAGAGATACTTATCTATTCCCCTGGCAGCTTTTTTACCGTCTCCCACTGCCAGTATCACCGTCGCCGCTCCACGGGCTATATCACCACCGCAAAATATGCCTTCCCTCGTAGTCTGCATTGTTTCTTCGTCAAACACAAAATAACCCCATTTATTTACCTTTACACCGAGTTCTGCTGCGCTTTTCGGCACGATGGGATTGGCCAGCGTTCCAATAGCATCAACCACCATATCACATTCTATAACAAAGTTTGTTCCCTCTATGGGAACAGGCCTCCTCCTTCCCGATTCATCAGGCTCACCCAATTCCATCTTAACACATTCCATACCGGTAACTTCTCCTGTCTCTTCATTGCCCAATACCTTTATGGGAAGAGTAAGAAAATTTAATACTACGCCTTCTTCTTCGGCATGAGCAATCTCTTCTATCCTTGCCGGCGCCTCCTTTCTTGATCTTCTATAAACAATGTGAGATTCTTCAGCCCCCAATCTTAAAGCGGTTCTGGCAGCGTCCATAGCTACATTTCCCGCACCTATTGTGCACACCTTCCTTCCTATCTTAATAGGTGTGTCATACTCTGGAAATCTATAGGCTTTCATAAGATTGGAACGGGTAAGAAATTCATTTGCCGAATATACCATTGCCAGGTTTTCTCCAGGAATGTTCATAAACCTGGGTGCACCAGCACCAATTCCTATGAATATAGCGTCAAACTCCTTTGCTATATCGGGTATACTCTTCGTCTTTCCAGCTACAAAATTCGTTTCAAACTTCACTCCTAATTTTTCAATTTCACCCGTTTCATACTTCACAATCTCCTTTGGCAATCTGAACTCTGGAATACCATAAACCAAAACCCCCCCTGGAGTATGAAATGCCTCAAATACAGTTACATCATAACCCATCTTTTGCAAATCTGCAGCACAGGTAAGACCAGCCGGACCAGCACCGATAACAGCTACGCTCTTGTTTTTCTTCTTAATTTCTGGTATACTTTCATGAACATTGTTTTCTCTCGCCCAATCTGCAACGAATCGCGCCAGTCTCCCTATGGCGATGGGTTTACCTTTTTTGTTAAGCACACAGGTTTCATAACACTGTGTTTCCTGAGGACATACCCTGCCACATACTGCAGGAAGATTGTTTGTCTTCAGTATTTCAAAGTATGCACCTGCAAAATCTTCTTCCACAATCTTTTTGATAAACTCCGGGATGTGCACCTCTGCCGGACAGCCATCCACACAATGGGGAGGTGTACATTGCAAGCACCTCTGCGCCTCATAGATAGCCATCTCCTTGGTATAACCGGTAGGCACCTCATTAAAATTATGGATTCTTATCTTTGGATCCTGTTCCGGCATCTGCACCTGATTCCTTTTCATCCTCTCTTTAACAGGTATCATCTCAGCCATTGCTCCTTACCCCCCTTTATAAACTCCATATTTATAGTACCTAACATAGAAGCGATAACCAATGTTACCTTTCCTGTATGAGGCATTTTTCTAAATCTAATTATATAATTTTTTGACCACCTGTTAGCATCTATGAGATACATCCACTGATTCATCATCCTGTTTATTTCTATTTCTTCAATTTCCAGCGGTTTCTCTATCATTTTTCCATAAATAGCATGCACATTCCAGAAAGGATGCGGGCTTGCTAAATTGTTTATATCCTCATCTCCTGTATAAAGGGCTACCCAGAATTCATCAAAGTTCTCTGTGCGATTTTTCCATTCCTCTTTCAGTTTTTCCTTTTCTGCATCAGGTAAATGTACCTGCTTGCTATACGAATCTACAAAACTCATAGCCAATTTCCTGTCAAAATAGGTGGCCTTGCAAAGGGCAACAGTTTCAAAATCCCTATACAGCTTAAAAGACCTGGTGTGTGAATGAAGCATCTCTGTAAACTCACTACTGTAACTCCTGATGCCAACATCCTGCATGTAAGTGCAACCGGAGACAATCAGAAGAAAAACAAACAAAAATATACACCAAAAACCTCTAACACACCCCTTCTTCTGTCTATTCATTCTTTCATCTTATCGATTGCCTCACCAATTATTTGCGGCTCTAAAACTGTAACAATTTTAACTTTGCCGATATTTTCTGTCAAGACAAATCTGAGTTTGTTGCTTACTGCTTTTTTGTCCCACCTCATTGCATCATATATGTCATCAGTTTCAAATTTTGAAGGTATATGCACGGGAAGAGAAAAGGATTGTAAAATATTCTTTATCCTCTCATAAACCTGTTTTTCACATATGTTCAACTTCCAGGAAAGCAATGAGGCAAACACCATACCCACAGCTACCGCCTCTCCATGTCTGCAGGTTTTATACTCTCCCATTTTTTCCAGAGCATGAGCTAAGGTATGTCCAAAATTGAGTATTCGTCTTATATCTTTTTCCCTTTCATCCCTTTGCACAATATTTGCCTTATTTAAAATGCTTTTCTTCACGATATAAAGCATAGCCTGTCTGTCCCGGTGAAGAATTTTCTCCGTATTCTTTTCCATGTAACTGAACAATTCTTCATCCTGTATAACTCCATATTTTATCACCTCAGCTAATGCTCCTCTCCATTCTCTATCAGGTAATGTATATAGAAAATCTATTCCGCTGAATACAGCATCGGGTTGGTAAAATGCGCCGATAAGATTCTTTCCTCTTTTGTGATTTACAGCTACCTTTCCCCCGATGGAGCTATCCACCTGTGCAAGCAAGGTGGTGGGAATGTGAATGAGGGGAATACCTCTCAAAAATGTGGCGGCGGCAAAACCTGCAATGTCTCCCACCACACCACCACCTAAAGCAAACAACGGACTTCTCCTATCCAGATTGTTTTCTGCCAAGAAATCAACAATTTTGATAAACTCATGTATATTTTTGTATTCTTCCCCGTCAGGCAAAATGTAAGTAAAAACTTTAAATCTATCTTTTAAAACCCTTTCTACTTTCTCGCCGTACAGGGGATAAACAGTACTATTTGTGACAAGCGCTGATTTATCAGAATAATCTGATCTTTCAACAAAAGACCTGAGCTCATCCAATATATCTTCTCCGATGTATATCTTATAATCTTTTGTAATTGTATGCACATTGATAATATCATTCATATATTCATTGCCTTTATCAAATCGTCTTTAAATGCATCTATAGCCTGAGGATTTCTTAAAAGATAAGCAGGATGGAATGTAGGAATAACAGTAACATCTCTATATCTCATTGTTTTTCCCCTTAAAATGGAAATGGACAACATACTTCCTGTAAGTTGTTGTGTAGCAAACTTTCCTAAACAAACAATGGTCCTGGGCTCGATGATCTCTATCTGCCTTTCTAAATAGGGAAAGCACATTAAAAGTTCCTCCGGCCTGGGATTTCTATTTTCTGGGGGTCGACATTTTATGCAATTGGCTATGTACACCTCCTCTCTTTTTAAACCTATCTTTTCAAACACCTCATCCATCAACTTTCCTGCCTTACCCACAAATGGCCTGCCCGACATGTCCTCTTCTCTGCCTGGTGCCTCTCCCACAAACATGATCTCCGCATCTTCGTTTCCTTCACCAAACACAACATGGGTTCGAGTCCTAAAAAGCGGACACCTGTTGCATTCCTCCACTTCTCTTTTTAATTCTTGCAGGGATTCTGTTTTTTTGTTATCCTCTGCACCCCTCATATATTCTATTCCCACCACATCCTTTAGAAACCGGAGGTATACCTTTACTTCACCTATCATATAAAAATGTCCACCAGCTTTTTAATTTCATCGTATTTTGTGTGATAACTTCCTCTATTGGCAACAAGACGGGCAGTAGAGGTAAAGATTTCTCCTATCACCTTCAGTCCATTTTCCTTCAGTGTTCTACCGGTAGATGTGATGTCTACAATCCAATCCGATATTCCAAAAAGCGGCGCAAGTTCCACAGAACCATAAAGTTTTATTATCTCCACATTTATTCCTTCTTTTATAAAAAAATCCCTGGCTATGTTGGGAAATTTAGTAGCTACCCTCAAGGGTCTTAAAGAAGACATTGTATCACTCTTTCCCGCTACTACCATCTTACAATGCCCTATATTTAAATCAGCCAGTTCATACAGGTCTCTGTTCTGTTCTCTCAATACATCGTATCCCGCTATCCCCAGATCTGCCGCTCCGTATTCAACATAGGTGGGTACATCCTGAGCCCTCACTATAATAAACCTCAGTTTTCCTCCCCACCCATCAAAATAGAGTTTTCTCCCCTTTTGAGGAAATCCAACATCTATCCCCTTTTCCGTAAATACATCCAGTGTCTCATGTAAGAGTCTTCCCTTGGATAGAGCAACAACAAGCCTATTCACTCTTCTCTCTCCTTATGGAACCTGAAAGTGCACGGATTTTTTGCTCCAAATTTTCATATCCACGATCCAGGTGATGAACTCCAAACATTACTGTTTCTCCACAAGCTGCCAGTCCTGCAACAATTAAGGATGCCGCTGCCCTGATATCGGTTGCAGTAACAGGAGCACCGTTTAGATGATCTACCCCTTCAATAATTGCATGGTTGCCACTTACTTTTATATTTGCTCCCATCCTTGTAAGTTCCGGGACATGTGAAAATCTCTTTTCAAAAATTGTCTCTGTAATTACACTGCTCCCATCTGCAATAGATAAAAGGGATGTAAACTGTGGCTGCATATCGGTGGGAAAACCGGGATAGGGCATGGTTTCTATATCCGTATGTTTTATCTTACCCTTCATTTTTATTCTTATTCCATTTTTCTTCACATTTATGCTTGCCCCTACATCTTTCAGTTTTTCCACTACAGCGTGCAGAAACTGGTAGGGGGCGTTTTCAATCTCCACATCTCCCTTTGTTGCACAGGTTAAAACCATATATGTTCCCGCTTCTATTCGATCATAGATTATGTTGTGCACTTTATTTGCCTTCAGACTGCTTACACCCTTTATAACGATATTCTTTGTTCCTGCACCTTCTATCTTTGCACCACAGCTGTTTAAGAAATTTGCCAGATCCACTACTTCCGGTTCCTGAGCGGCATTTAATATCGTTGTAACTCCATCGGCAAGAGTAGCGGCCATAATCACATTCTCTGTTCCAGTAACAGTGGGAATATCAAAATATATTTCTTCCCCTTTTAATTTTTTAGCTTTGGTTTCAATGTATCCATTCTTTACTTCAACAAAAGCTCCCAATTTTCTCAATGCCTCTATATGCAGGTTTACAGGTCTTTCTCCTATGGCACATCCTCCAGGTAGTGAAACACTGGCTCTTTTATATTTGGCTAAGAGAGGACCTAAAACCAGTATGGATGCACGCATTGTTCTTACCAGCTCATAAGGCGCCAATGTTTTATTTATATTACTGGCATCAATTTTGAGATTGTGTTGTTTCAATTCAAATTCCGCTCCCATGAGCTTTAACAAGCTGCACATTGTTTCTACATCTTTCAGTTGAGGAACATTGGAAAACTCGCATTCTCCATCTAAGAGAATAGATGAAGAAATAAGGGGAAGGGCGGCATTTTTCGCTCCCCCTATCTTTACCTTACCGCATAATGGTTTTCCACCTTTCATTACTATCTTTTCCATACCTTACCTTCCAATGCAATATAAGCCATGCCGAGCAATCCTGCTTTATCTGGCAAAGGATCTCTGATGAATTGGACATTTGAGGGTAGATAACTTCTTCTCTTCACCACCTCCTTCATCTTATCACAAAAGTAAGGATAGGAATAGCTCATCTTCCCCCCAAAGATTATCGCTTGAGGGTTAAAGATATTTATCAATGATGCCACTCCTATACCCAAAAATGTAGAAAAACATCTTACCATCCTGCGGGCTTTTCTATTCTCTTTCGCCAGATCAAACAGATCTTTTACAGTTTTATTTTTCCATTTTTTGTTTATTTCTCTTTGCAATGCCCATCCTCCTGTGTAAGCTTCCAGGCATCCCCTGTTGCCACAACTGCATCTCTTTCCAAATGGCACAACAGTTATATGTCCTATCTCTCCTGCATATCCCTGATAACCCCTTAAAATTTCATTGTCTATTACAACTCCCCCTCCTATACCCGTTCCCAGCGTTATGTAAACAATATGGGAAAGATTGAATCGTCTGCTGGCACCGAAAGCAGCAGCGTTGGCATCATTTTCCAAAAACAGGGGAATACAAACGTTCTCTTCTATTTTTAAGAAAGAAAAATTATTCAGAAATGGCAGGTTGGGTGATTTTTTCAACATTTTTTCCTTATAATCTACTGCACCGGCAACAGCTATACCTATTTTTTTTGTCCCTTCATTCATTATCTTTCTTATATGTTCAACGATACTCATAAATTCTTCTAAACTCTTTCCGCTTTTGATCTCGATTTCCTCTTCTATATTCAACCTTTCTGAAACACGGGCTATTCTGGTATTTGTGCCTCCAATGTCCAGCACCACTACATTCATAAGAGTATTGTATTTAATTTTCTACAATATTCAAACCCAATATACTCAAGGCAGAAGGGTAGGGTAGGGCTTATTGGAAATTAAAGAGTAATGTATTCCTCTTTATCAAAATGAAACACATGTGGAGGAAGACTTCTAAGAGGGGCTTTGTCCATAATCTTTTTTACCCTGTTTACCTTTTCTTCAGGCAAATCCACAGACAGATTATTCTCCAAACAGTATAATATCTCATCTATATCCTCATAAGGCAGCCCCAGTATAAACTCATCATCTATACCCGGTACAAGATCAGGTGAAGGTGGTTTCTCCAGGATAGCCTTAGGAATTTTCAGTCTCCTGGCTATCTCTCTTACCTGTGTTTTATAAATGTTTGCAAGAGGTGTTATGTCTGCTAATTCATCTCCATACTTTACATACAAACCAGTGGATATTTCAGTTTTGTTTGTATTTCCTAAAACCAAACCCCTACGCAGATCCGCATGAAAATAAAGTAAGATTGCCCTCAGTCTGGCCTTTGCTCGGTAGTAAGCCTGTGCTTCCCAGAAATCCTTTTCCTTTGCGCTTGAAGTGAGATCTTTTAGAAAAACATCCTCACCGCCCATCTCTTTCCATTGTCTCCTTACCCATTTTTCCTGTGTCTTTCTGGGAATCAGAAATGTAGGAGGAGACAGACGATAAATACCTATCTCTCTTAAGGCTTTGGTTATATTTATAAATCTGTAATCTATATCCAAAATATGAGCAAGCGCAATAGCATCTCTCGTATTCTGGATAGAGGAGTGCTTTTCCGGCAGAATGAGACCAAATACATTTCTCTTTCCTACAGCTTCCACCGATAGGTAAGCATCTACCGTTGAATCCAATCCCCCACTCAGCCCTATTACAATCGCTTCACTTCCCTTTGAAGATTCCTTGATAAAGTCACACATCCTGGAAATGAGCTTGGTATAATCAATAGAGGCGAGAAAATCTTTATATTTCATATAATTTATAATGCCGAGGGCGGGAATCGAACCCGCACGGGAGGATCACTCCCACCAGATTTTGAGTCTGGCGCGTCTACCAGTTCCACCACCTCGGCGCTTGCATTTATTTAACACCCTGAATCTTCATTGTCAAGTTGCAACAATCGGTATATGGCAAGCAATGCATCCTTGGCCTTCATCTTTAAAAAAGCATCAGGTTCGCATACTAAAAGAGAACCGGCATCTGGATTTATGGTTATTATGTAACTGCCCTTTTGCTTGAGGCGAGAAGCAATACTGTCGTTAGTGGGAATAGCAGAGCTACTGCCGATGAGAAATACTACATCCGGCACCTTTACCTCTTCTAAAAAGCCATACCAATTCCTCTTCTGATAGGTATTATCTATATAATCCCAGTCACCAAACATAAGTATATTTGGCCTTAAAAGATCACCGCAGACCGGACAAATAGGGAGTTTGCTTGCCTCCATCTTTTCTTCATCTAAATCACATAAAGGTACCTCATAATTTTCTCTCACCCCGTAGTTACATCCCACCTCTCTCATACATTGCAATCTCCACATGGAACCATGAACCTCACAAACGGATGTAGGTTCAGCTCCAGAAATAAGATGATACCCATCGGTATTTGTGGTATGGATAAAGGCTTTTTTGAAGTGTTTTTTCATAAGCTTATTTATCACTGTATATCCCGCATGTGGTTTATTCTGGTGCGCATTTCTTCTTCGCCACTCATAAAATGCCCATGCATATTGAGGACATCTGCGAAAACTCTGGGGAGAAGCAAGGGTTTGTGCTTCTAATCCTACCTTTTTGAATGCAGGGAAATTTCTCCAATATCCCTCCTTGTCTCGAAAGGTAGGAATGTTAGAATCAGCAGACATACCTGCGCCCGTGAGAAAAACAGCCGTTTCAGCTTTTCTGATCTTCTCCACAATACAGGATATATCTTTATCCATACAACTCTAACTTAATCAACCTTTCCAGAGATAATCGTTTATTACTCGCTCCGCTTTTTTTTCTCCTACAAATTCATCCATAATACTTTCCACTTTTTTGAAATCACGCCATTTTTTAAATAGATCGGGTCTTACTCCTACATAGAGCTTTCCTATTATTCCCGAGGGTGGTGTTGCATACAATTGTTTTATTCTCTCCTCAATCTTCATTTTTAGCTGCTTTCTTGCCATCTTTGCAACATCTTCCTCATCCTCAAGAACATAAGGAAAAAAATTGAGCACAGACATACCAACCTCCTTCAGTTATACTGTTATTAAGATATAAATCTACTCCATCTCTGTCAAGGCAAAGCTTGACACATTATACGGTTTCTGATTTTATATAGTTGTGGAAAAAGCAAGCAAATTGATACAGGTTATTAAATCTCATCATAATATCATCGCTTTAACAGGTGCTGGTATATCCACCAGAGCGGGCATTCCTGATTTCAGGGGCGATAAAGGTATCTATAAGATGAAAGGTGTATCAGCAGATAAAATATTTGACATAACCTATTTTCGGACTCATCCCGAGTATTTCTATCATTTTACAATGGGACTTATACCTAAACTTTACGATGCCCGACCCACAACAGGACACAGACTTCTGGCAGAACTGGAAAAAATGAAATACCTAAAGGGCATTATTACTCAGAATGTAGATGGACTGCATCAAAAAGCAGGCAGCAAAAATGTTATAGAGATTCACGGTTCTATGTGGAAGTTTTATTGCATCTCCTGCGGTAAGAAGTACAGCTACGATGAGATTAAGGAGGTAGTTCTAAAGGGGAAGGTGCCACGGTGTGAGTGTGGAGGACTGATCAAGCCAGATGTTGTTTTCTTTGGAGAAGCAGTAAAAGAAATGGAAAAAGCCATCCGCTGGGCAGGTGAGGCAGAACTGATGATCGTTTTAGGTTCAACACTTGTTGTTTATCCCGCAGCTCAATTGCCACTGTATACTATTGAAAATAAAGGTAAATTGATTATTGTTAATAAAGACCCTACACCCATGGACAAGTATGCTATTTTAGTTTTTCATACAGACATAGAAGAATTTGCCCGGGCAGTGTTGAATGAGATAACCAGATCTTGACCTTTTAACAGTTGGTCAATATATATTTACGAAGGAAGAAATGTCACTTTATAAGAATTTGTTTCTATGGTTAGCAATAGCTTTAGTAATGATCGTTTTGTTCAATACCTTAAGTACCGAACATTACAATGCTACAAAAAAGATCAGCTATACACAGTTTGTAAAACTGGTTGATGAAAACAATGTTAAGAGCATAAAAATCAAAGGAACAGAAGTAATAGGAAAATCAAAGGATAACAGTTCTTTCAAAACATATATTCCGCAAAATTCAAACATCATAGAAAAACTGGAGAAAAACAACGTCAATATAGAAATTCTCCCTGAAAATAAAAATTCATTTGTGTTAAATATGCTTTTCTACTGGGCGCCTGTAATTCTTCTTGTTTTTCTCTGGTTCTATTTTATGAGCCAGATGCAAAGAGGCGGAAAAGCAATGAGCTTTGGTAAAATAAATGCTCCTTTAAGTATGGCTGCAGGGAAAAAGGTTACATTTAAAGATGTTGCCGGCGCAGACGAATCAAAAGAAGAGTTAAGGGAAGTAATAGACTTCCTGAAAAATCCTGGAAAATACAAACGACTGGGAGCAAAGATCCCTAGAGGCGTTCTGTTGGTCGGACCACCCGGTACAGGAAAAACCTTGTTAGCCAAAGCAGTAGCAGGAGAGGCGGATGTGCCTTTCTTGAGCATTAGTGGTTCTGATTTTGTAGAGATGTTTGTAGGAGTAGGAGCGGCACGGGTAAGAGACCTGTTTCAACAGGCAAAGAAAAACGCACCATGTATTGTATTTATCGATGAAATAGATGCAGTAGGCAGGCACCGGGGAGCAGGTATTGGCGGTGGTCATGACGAAAGGGAACAGACTTTAAACCAGCTCCTGGTAGAAATGGATGGTTTCAAGACCACAGATAATGTAATTGTTATGGCTGCAACCAACAGACCGGATATCCTGGATCATGCATTATTAAGACCGGGAAGATTTGACAGGAGAATAGTGGTTTCAAAACCAGATGTGAAGGGCAGGGAAGAGATATTAAAGGTGCATACTGCAGATGTGAAGTTGGCAAAAGATGTAGACCTGAAAATCGTGGCTAAAGGAACACCGGGATTTTCCGGTGCAGATCTGGCTAACTTAGTAAATGAAGCGGTTTTACATGCAGCAAGACTCAACAAAAAAGAAACGGATATGGCTGATTTTGAAATAGCCAAGGATAAAGTGCTTATGGGACCAGAGAGAAAAAGTATGATAATTAGCGAAGAGGAAAGGAAAAATGCGGCATATCACGAATCTGGTCATGCTATGGTGGCAAAATTTCTCCCCAATACTGACCCCGTGCACAAGGTAAGTATTATTCCTCATGGAGTTGCAATGGGTATAACCCAGCAGTTGCCAGAAGGAGATAGACATACTTACGACAAAGAGTATTTACTTAATAAAATTGCGGTTTTAATGGGTGGAAGGGTGGCAGAAGAACTTGTCATGGGGCACATCACAACGGGAGCTGCAAATGACATTGAACGAGCTACTGACATTGCCAGAAAAATGGTTTGCGAGTGGGGAATGAGCGGCTTAGGACCCATTGCCTATGCATCAAACAAGGATGAAGTCTTCTTGGGAAGAGAAATAGGAAGATATAAAACCTACAGTGAGAAAACGGCTTCCGCTATAGATGCAGAGATTAGAAAGATTACAAATAAAGGTTATGAGACAGCAAAAAAAATAATATCCACTCATATAGATAAGTTGCATAAAATCGCCAATCTATTATTAGAAAAGGAAACCATTACAGGGAAAGATATTGACAAAATACTGGGATCAGATAATGCCCTTCAAACTGGAGCTATTTCCGCCTGAAATAACCTTTATCGACAAGCAGATGAAAGACATTGGCGTAGATGATATAGGCCTTTCCATTATGAGGGAAAAAGGCAATAGTATGTGCTTTTGCATTCATGATGTAGCCTTTCATCTGGCAAATATATTGAAACAGGAAGCTCTTGCTATAGGGGCTGATGCGGCTGTGCATAAGAATTGTGTATCAGGAAAAGTGGAAAAAACAGACATTCTATTGTTAGGCAACGTAAAAGATATGCGAGATTTAAGTATAAAATTGAAAAAACAGAGCTTTTCGGCATTGAAAATGCTGGGAGATAAACTGGATGAGAGCATCAGCGGATATTTAAAGAATGAATTTACCATCAGAGGCCCACATCTAAATATGCAACTGGGAAAAAGGGCTCATCTGATGGGAATCCTCAATGTCACACCCGATTCTTTTTACAATGGAGGAAGATACATAAATGTGGAAAAAGCAGTAGACCACGCCCTGAAAATGATAGATGACGGAGCGGATATTATAGATGTAGGCGGAGAATCTACAAGACCGGGGGCAAGGGCCGTAGATGAAAAAGAAGAAATCAGCCGGGTTATTCCGGTAATTGAAGGAATAAGAAAAAAAAGCAGTATTCCCATCTCCATTGATACTTACAAGTCAACAGTCGCAGAAAAGGCCATACAGGCAGGAGCAAATATGGTAAACGATGTGGCATTAAAGTTGGATAAAAAGATGATAGATGTAATAAAAAAATACGATGTTCCCATCGTGGTTATGCATATGAAGGGAGTGCCGCGAACAATGCAGCTAAACCCTGTATACGAGCATGTTATTCCCGATATTTTAAAGCAAATGGAAGAATATATAGGAATGTTGAAGGAAAATGGAGTGGATGAAGAAAAGATCATTGTTGATCCCGGTATAGGATTTGGAAAGAGGATGGAGGATAACCTTGTTATTCTTCACAGACTGTATGCCTTTAAGGTTTTAGGGAAGCCTATATTGATAGGTGCATCCAGAAAATCTTTTATCGGCAGAATATTAAACAATAATGTGGAGGAAAGATTATGGGGAACATTAGCAGCAATAACAATAGCCAGAGCAAATGGTGCACATATCCTGAGGGTTCATGATGTTAAAGAGGCTAAAGAAGCCTTAAAAATAACAGATGCAATAATGAGGGAAGGAGTATGAGAGCAGTAATACAAAGGGTAAAAGAAGCAAATGTAGAAGTGGATGGTAAAGTTATCTCTAAAATTGGCGAGGGTTTAGTTGTTTTTCTCTGTGCCTGTGTAGATGATGAAGAGGAAGATGCAGAAGCTTTGGCCCGCAAAATTGCATACTTGCGTATATTTGATGATAATGAAGGAAAGCTTAATCGGTCGGTAGTGGATGTAGGAGGAGAGGTATTACTTGTTTCAGAGTTTACCTTAGCGGCCAACATAAAAAAGGGACACAGGCCAAATTACCTGCATGCGGCAGAAAAGGAAGAAGCAATCAGGCTGATGGCACTGTTTGAAAAAACACTGAGTTCCCTTATTAAAAAACCCATCTCTACAGGTAAATTTGGAGCACACATGATTGTCAGTATAAGGAACGATGGACCGGTGACACTATTTATAGACAGCAAAGATCTATGGTAGATGTAGTAGTTATTGTTGGTCCTACTGCCGCAGGAAAAAGCATTTTAGCTCAAAGGCTCGCAAAAAAGATAGATGGTGAAATCATATCTGCCGATGCAACGCAGGTTTATCGCCTCTTGAATATAGGAACAGCGAAGGTTATGCCTTCAGAAAGGATCGTTCCGCATTATCTCATAGATATAAGAGATCCTGATGAGCAGTATTCATGCGGGGATTTTGTAAGGGATGCTAAGAATCTCTGTAAAAAGATTGCCAGGAAAGGAAAAACACCCATCATTGTGGGAGGAACAATCTTTTACATATACGCTCTTGTTAACGGAATGCCAGAAGAACAGGAAATCGACGGTAGAATTAAAGCCTTTGTAGAAGATGTAAGCCGTGAATATGGTCTTCCCTTTATATACAAATGGTTGAAGGTATGTGATGAGAAGTGGGCGGAAAGGATTGATAAAAACGATAGCTATCGTATAAAACGTGGTTTTTCCTTTTACCTTTCCCGTAATATTCCTTATTCTTCTTATCTGGAATGTATAAAGAGGGATGAAGATTTTTCCTTTCACCTCATTGGTCTTTCCGTGGAAAGGAAAAAGTTGGATAAAATGATAGAAGAAAGAGTAGAAAGAATGCTAAAGTGCGGGTTTGTGGATGAAGTAGAGCATATTCTCTCACTGGGTTATTCTGCCTCTCTTCCTTCACTCCAGAGTATAGGATACAAAGAGATAATAATGTTTCTGCAGGGAAAGATAAAGAAAGAAGAACTGTTTCCACGTATCTGTAAAGCAACAAAAAATCTGGCAAAGAGACAGATGACCTGGCTGAGAAACAAGTTTCATAATATAACCTGGCTTGATGCTGAGGCGCCGGATCTGGTTGATAAGGTAGTGGAAGCTATCTCTCCCCGTTAAGTCTCAAGGTATTGTTTTTAAAGGTAGCAAGAGGCCTGTCCTTTACAAAGATAAAGATATACAGGTCCTTGAATGGGGGGATATAAGAGTCTATTGTATCCTTAGCAATTTCATCCTTTATGTTTAAATTTCTGGCTCGAGCTTGCAGAAAATCTCTGCGAGAAAAGTATATGGAGTAATCTATTCTTAGCTCTTCTACTACCTTTAGCAGCATTTGTTTGAGTTCTTGATCTGATAAAAAGAAATGTCTATCTCCCATGTAGTACCATTTATATTCTGGTTGCATATCAAGGTTGATGGTGATACTCTTGGCCAGTGGCAGAAAAGACGCACCGGTGGAAAAAAACTGCTCTGTTTTGATACTTTTGTATCTCTTTATTTCATTTGTAAACTCATCCTTTATTAATCGGGCATACAGTATGAATAATTCATTCTCCATGGAGCGTTCTTCTGTACAGCTCCCTTTTACCATCTCAGAATTGCCAAAGGCAAAAATTAGAAGAAAAACAATCAATGGTACGGGTCTTGTATTCCACATAAATTAAAATTATGGGTCGGTTGAAAGTTGTAATTTTTTGTCTTCTTGAGCTACATTCCCCTTCATATTCTTCAACCAGATGAAATCTGTTCTTACAGTGCCATAAATGGTAATGGTTGTATCGCCTTCTGTTGTAGTAGCATTACCGGTAACATTATCAGCATTTGATACTCCACAAATCAGTATACCTACTATCGTCAACACACAAATTACTGCTTTCATCATAGTTTATAATACATATCAAAACAGTATTGTCAAACTCTTAGAGTTTCAGGATTACTTGACAAGAGAATGAACCATGATATATTAACCTTCCCGATATTAAAAGTGGAGGAAGTAAATGGCAAAAGTTCAGTTAAGAAAGTCAAATTGGGAGGAGGAGGTATTAAAATCTGATATACCGGTAATGGTGGACTTCTGGGCTCCATGGTGTGCTCCATGTAAAATGGTATCACCCATCGTTTTAGAGCTTGCTGAGGAATATGAAGGCAGGATCAAAGTAGGGCAATTAAATACCGATGAAGAATCAGAAATTGCTATAGAATACGGCATAATGTCTATTCCTACCCTTATGTTTTTTAAGAGAGGAGAGGTAATAGATCAAGTCATAGGGGCAGTTCCCAAAGAATATATAGTCCAGAAAATAGAGGAAGTTTTAAAGCATGATTGATATTGCCATTGTTGGGGGCGGCCCGGCAGCGTATACAGCTGCAATATTTGCTGGACGAGCAGGGTTAAACACCATTGTATATGAAAGCGAGTTAATAGCAGGAAAAATCACATCCATTCCTCAAATAGAAAATTATCCTGGTTTTCCCGAGGGAATCAGCGGTGAAGAACTTTCCGATAGATTACATAAGCAAGCAGAAAAATTTGGGGTGGATACTGTTTACAATGAGGTTAAAGAAATAAGGCTTAATGGAAAATATAAAGAGATCTTGATCGATTCAGGAGAAACGATAAAAGCAAAAGCCGTGATATTGGCTATGGGTGAGACGGCACGAAAACTTGGTTGTCCAGGAGAAGGTAAGTTTTTAGGAAAAGGTGTTTCTTATTGTGCCATTTGTGATGGAGCATTTTTCAAGGGTAAAAATGTTGCGGTTATAGGTGGTGGAGATGCCGCCTTATCCAGCGCTCTCTATCTCTGCCGTTTAGTAAAGAAGCTATACCTTATTCATCGGCGTAATGATTTAAGGGCAATAAAAATATTACAAGATAAATTAAAACAACAATGCGAGAAGGGAGAGCTTGTTCTGAATCATGAGGTAAAGGAAATTCAAGGGAAAAAATTCGTCAATGGAATACTCGTGCAGAACAAAGAAACAGAGGAAGTAAACAGGATAGATGTGGATGGAGTTTTCATCTATATAGGGAGTGAGCCCAATACGAAAATCGTACGGGAAATTGTAAAGGTAGATGAACAAGGATATATCGTTACCAACGAGAAGATGGAAACCTCCTGCCCTGGCATCTATGCTGCAGGAGATGTGAGAAAAAAGGATTTAAGACAGCTTATTACTGCAGCAGCAGATGGAGCTATCGCTGCATTTCAAGCGCGTCGGTATATTGAAATGTATTACTGATTTATTGATTTTTTTTCTGAGCTTGCAAATTTTCCTGAATTCTCGATGGATTGAACTGTATGGGTGGAACGATCACTGGAGATAAACCCATACGCAGAAAAGCATTTTGAACAATTTCTCTGAAGTATGGCCAGCTATCTATAAGTACAGTAGACTGGGAAAAGATATCAAATATCTCATCATCTATAGGGGTGCCTGTTTTAAAATCAAGAACAAAAGTGGGATTCACATAACAGAAGGTATCGTCCGGGTTATCCTTGCTGGCCACCTTTAAACTGAATTCCTGAAATACCCTTATGGTGCTGTCGTCCAATACCTGATAGTATGCATTTCTGTCAATGTATATCTTCTGGGTTTCTGGGGAGATGTTTATCTTTTCATCGTCAAAACCTGTTTCCAATTTCAACAGGCGAATACTACGAAACTCAATGCTTGAATTGAACTCATTGTACCTTTCTTCTAAATCTTTTTCCATATCTTCCTCCATATTAAATCTTCCTCACACCAGTTTCTAAAACCTTTATAACAGAGTTTCAGTTACAATTCAACTCCCAATCTCCTCCACTATTTCATTGTATATTCTCGTTATATCCTTTCTTCTAACAATTCCAATAATTTTCGTTTTATCTTTCTCATCCACCACAGGTAGCGTGTTTACTTCTTTAAAACCAATCTTGTGCAACGCATCGTGTAGTGATTCGTTGGGGGTTATACTTATCACATTGAGGTTTGCTACATCTTCTGCCACCAGCATTTTACTGACCTCGGGTGAATCCAGGACAGCTTTTATATCGTGCAAGGTTACAATTCCTGTCAGCTTACCTTCCGTGTTTACCACGGGAATATCATCCAATTTTTCTGAAGAGAGAATGGAGAATATATCCCTTAGCGGGGTGGACTCAGAAATGATTTTGAACTCTTTCTTCATTATATCTTTTATTTTTATACTTTGTAGTGCATGTCTTAAAAATTCATAACGGTGAGCAGGTGAATATCCCCTGTTTTCCATTTGTTTTTCATAAATTGTCCATTTTCGGCTGATAAAGTAACTGATTGCCGAAACCCACATGGCGGGGACAATCAAATCATAGTTTCCCGTCATCTCAGCAACCATAATGATGGTAGAAAGAGGCGCATTTGCCGCAGCACTGAAGAATCCTGCCATTCCCACTAAAACAAATGCACCGGGTTGTTGGACAAAAGTGGGCAAGATATAGTGGAAAAAGCCTCCCACTGCGCCACCCAATGTGCCACCAATAACCATCGATGGACCGAATACACCCGCCGAACCCCCGCTGGATATGGTAAAAGCAGTGGCGAAGATTTTCAGAAAAGCGATGAGAAACAGTGTGGTGAATGCTATCTTACCCCACATTGCCAGCTGTAGGGTGCCATATCCCATGGATATTGCCTGTGGCATGAAGACTCCAATAATCCCCACAAAAAAACCACCTATAGCAGGCTTGAGGTGTGGTTTGATATGTATTCTGTGGAATATATCCCTTATTCCATAGAATACCTTTACATAAATGTAGGAAAACAAAGAAACAATTACAGCAAGTGTGGTATATGGTATGAGTTCTAATGGATTGGTAAATTTAAAGGCAGCTGTTGAAAATAAAGGTAACCATCCAAATTTCGCCGCAAAGATAGAATATGCAACAATAGAGGCAATAAAAGCAGACAGAAGCACTTCACTTTCTATCTCCAGTTCTCTGTATAGAACCTCTCCTGCAAATACTGCTCCAGCCATTGGTGAGCGAAAAATAGCACCAATACCTGCTCCCATACCGGCAGCCAGAAGTATTCTTCTATCTCTCTCAGACAATTTAAGCTTCCTTGCTAAAAATGAACCAAAGCCTGCACCAATTTGCGCGATGGGACCTTCTCTTCCTCCCGAACCACCCGTTCCCAGGGTGATAGCAGATGCAATCATCTTTATAAAGGGCACAACGGGTCTTATTATTCCTCTCTTTTGATGATAGGCTTCTATTGCAGCATCTGTTCCATGCCCTTCTGCTTCAGGAGCAAAGGTATATACAATAAAACCAGACAAAAGTCCTCCACATGTCGTAACCAGAATAAGTAAAACCGGATTAAAAGTTTTATGCATTTCTCCAAATATCAGGGGTTCGCCTGCTGGAGAAGAAATGCTGTAACCCGCTACATTTCCTAAAACATAAGTGTAAAAAAAGTGAATTAAAATAAGAAATACTATAGCTCCCAATCCCGCTATGATGCCTACGATAACACTGTAGATGAGAACCTTGCCAGTGGATATTAGTTCTGCCCCTTTATAACTACGCCATAATTTTGATTTAAATGTAATTTTCATTCAACGGTTACACTTTTCGCTAAATTTCTGGGGTGGTCTACATCATATCCCAGATAGTTTGCAATGCTGTATGCGAAGAGCTGCAGTGGAACGATGTATAAGAATGGCGAAAATATAAGATCTGTTGAGGGAGTTGTAAGAACGAGACCGGCATCTTCTATCTTTTCATATTTATCTGTTGCAACGGCAATAATCTCACCTTTTCTACTACTCACTTCTTTTATGTTGGATAATGTTTTGTTTAGTAATAAGGGAGAAGGAGGAATAAGGAAAACAGAGGGAGTAGTCTTATCAATAAGGGCAATGGGTCCATGCTTCATTTCGCCTGCTGCATATCCTTCGGCATGAAGGTAAGAGATTTCCTTTAGTTTTAATGCACCTTCCAGAGCTATGGGGTACAGAATGCCTCTGCCTAAGTATAGATAGTTTTTAAATTGAGAATAATATGGTGCAATATTCTGCACTTTTTGCAGGTTTATCTCAAATGTCTCGTTGATCTTGTCAGGAATCTTTAGAAGTTCTTCTGTATAATCCTTTAGTTGTTGATTATTTAATGTTCTTTTAGTTCTTGACAGAAAAAGAGTGAACAAATACAGAATTGCCAGTTGTGAAACAAAAGCCTTGGTAGAGGCAACACTGATTTCTGGACCGGCATGGGTGTAAAGGACATAATCAGACATTCTTGCAATACTGCTTCCCTGAACATTAACTATGGATAATGTAGGAATATTCTGTGATTTTGCATAACTCATGGATTCCAGAGTATCCGCAGTCTCACCTGATTGAGAGATGACGATAAACAATGTGTTCCTATCTAAGAGTATATTTTCATACCTAAACTCAGAGGCAACTTCCGCTGTCGCAGGAATATGCGCTACATTTTGCAAGATATATCTACCTACTAAGGCAGCATAATAAGAGGTGCCACAGGCAACAAGCACAACCTTATTTATGTTGTTAATAAATTTACCATTCCATTTTAGCTCCTCTTCCAGCGAGATGTTATCATCAATTCTTCCCAGCAGCGTGTTTCTTACTGCATCACCTTCTTCTGCAATCTCTTTCAGCATAAAGTGTTTGTAACCACCTTTCTCTGCCTGTTCTTTTGTCCAATCTACTGTGGATATATCCTTTTTTACTTCACTTCCTCGGAAATCAAATATTCTTATGTTGTCTTCATCTATCTCTGCTATCTCCCCATCCTCAAGAAATAAAAACCTGTTTGTGTAGGGAAGAAGCGGAGCAACATCGGAGGCAATAAAATTCTCTCCATTTCCTATCCCTACAATGAGAGGACTCTTATACTTTATTCCTATGAGTTTCTTTTCTCTCCTGCATATAACCCCTACTGCGAAACTTCCATTTAGCATATGCACTGCTTTCAGGCAGGCGTTGAGCAGGTTTCCATTATAAAAATAGTTTATTAGATGAGCTATAAGTTCGCTATCGGTTTGACTTTTCCTTTTATACCCATTTTTAGCCAGAAAGGCTTCAATCTCTTTTGCATTTTCTATGATACCATTGTGCACAATGGCAACTTCTCTACTTTGATGAGGATGTGCGTTTATTTCGTTAGGTTCTCCGTGAGTTGCCCACCGTGTGTGTCCTATTCCTATATTTCCGTTTATTGGTCTTTTGAATAGTTTATCTATCAGGTTTACTATTTTCCCCGATGCCTTTATTGTTTCTATTTTCTTATCTATTACCGATATGCCGCTGGAATCATACCCCCTATATTCCAGCGCTTTTAACCCCTCTATGAGTAGAGGAACGGCGTTTTTTTTGCCGATGTAGCCTACTATTCCGCACACTCTTTCCTCTTTCTATATCTCTTTACCCAGTTTTCTATATTCTGTTGTGGAACTCTGGATATAGCTAAGCTATACGGAGGAACATATTTGGTTACTGTTGTTCCTGCAGCGGTAATAGCATCATTGTCTATTTCTACCGGGGCAACGATCTCTGTATTGGAACCGATAAATACCCTATCACCGATCTTCGTCTTATTCTTCTTATATCCATCGTAGTTACAGGTAATAGTTCCTGCTCCTATATTTGTGTCTTTGCCTATCTCTGCATCTCCAATGTAGGTTAAGTGAGATGCCTTCGTATTTTCTCCCACAACCGATTTTTTTACCTCTACAAAATTACCTATTTTCACATTCTCCTTTAATACTACTTCTGGCCTTAAGTGTGAAAAAGGACCGATGGAGCATCCCTTCCCTATATGACTCTTTTCTATTACACTGTATGGATATATACTTACTTCATCTGAGATCACGCTATCTTCTATTACTGAACCGGTATCAATAATACAATTCTGACCAACAATGGTACTTCCCCTCATACAAACCTGCGGATGGATTATACTATCTTTTCCTATTTTTACATCATAATCAATGTATGTGTTGTCAGGATCAATAATTGTTACACCTGCATTTAGTAGCTTTTCTATTATCTTAGCTTGTAACTTTTTTCTTATTAAACTCTGTTCCTTTCTTGTGTTTATCCCCAAGATTACGTCACTGTTACTTACCAGATACGCTTCCTTTTTTTCTGCATATTCCACTATATCCGTGAGATAATACTCCTTATGTGTACTTTTTCTCACAACCTCTGTCAAAAGCTTTTGAGCACAGGAGGACTTTATCATGTAAATGCCGCTGTTCACCTCATTTATCTTAATCTCCTCTCTACTTGCCTCTTTTGCTTCTACAATCTTTTCCAATCTTCCATCTTTTCTCTTTATCCTTCCATAACCGGCAGGTTCATCTAACACCGCAGATATAAGTCCTACCTCTAAATTCCTTGATCTTACGAACTCTATAAATCTTTCTGCATTGCATCTGTCCAAAAGGGGTGTATCTCCACCCATAACAAAGAGATATTCACAGCTCTGGGAAGAGATATTTTCCAACGCACATAAGAAAGCTGTAGCAGTGCCTGTCTGTTCTTTCTGCAATACAAAGTCTATATTCCATCCCTGAAACAGTTTCTCCATTTCACTTTTGATCTTATCGTTTACCACCATTATTATCCTTTTCATTTTCAAGCTTTTCATTAACTCAGCAGGGTAAAATATAACGGGTTTTCCGCACAAATCGTGGAGCAATTTTGTTTTATCTGACATCATCCTTATACTTTTACCTGCTGCCAGGATAACTCCTATCATCTGCTTTTCCTCCTTCTTTAAACAGCATGCCAAATTTTATATCTTTCTTCAACCCTTTTCTTTTTATATGCTTTTTGCTATTTTTTTTAAGATGCCACACATATTATTATATAAACAATCTTTATCGGATTTACTTTCACGTCTTAAACCCAGAGAAGAAGGGGTAGGAGAATGTGTTATTCAATACCTGGGTGCGTTCTTATCTGGTAGTGAGGTTTTGATTCCCACCAATATTGTTACCAAAACAGGCTGCATGAGGTTTGCCATAAAGGTTCTGCAAAAGGGTGAAAATACAATGGTAAAGATAGGAACAGGAATAAAAGTGGAATCAAATTATTTAATAAAGGAGGCGATTAAAAGAATTGGGCTTTTAACAGGTGGTCGCATAGTATGGAGCAATTTGAACATTAACAAAAAGGTGGATTACTTCTTCGACTATTCTAAACGATTTGAGGTAAACATAGATATCTTTGAAAATGTCCGTGGTATATTTAAGAACGAAAATCCATTGAATGTGGAAATAGGTTTCGGAAATGGTGAGTTTCTCCTATATCAGGCACAGAAGAAAAAAAACGAAAATTTCATCGGTTTTGAAGTAGAAAGCAAGAATTTCTCTCTGGTAAAGAAAAAATTACACGATTTAAACTTAGATAATGTGAAGATCATGCGATGTGATGGTACTTTCGCTATGGATGTTTTGTTTGAAGATGAGAGTATAAAAAATATTTTTCTTTATTTTCCATCTCCCTGGTTTAAAGAGAAAAATATTAAGCATGCGGTGGTAAATAAAGATTTTGTTGATTTAATCTCTCATAAGCTGGTAAAAGGCGGTTCATTTGAACTTGTTACTGATAACTATCCTTACTTGGCTTACAGTATTGAGCTTTTTGACAAAAGCGGTTTTTTTCTAAGAAAGGAAGTGGATATAAATCCTGAAAGAGAGGTTACTACCTATTTTGAAAGAAGATGGAGAAGAAAGGGAAGAACAATATACGGTATAAAATGTTTTAAGATAAAAAGGCAGAATAAAGAAAGAAAGCCGCTTTATAAAAGGATAGATTTTCCCATCGAAACAGGCATACCTCAAAAGTGTTCAATAAAAAGGGGAGAGGCAATCTTGCGTATTCTCAATGTGTATAGTAGTTTGTATTCTTCAGACCTCTTTATGGAAGCTATTGTGGGAGAAATAAAATATCCACAGCATGCATACTTTCACCTAAAAAAAGAAAAAGGTCACTTTCTTCTTTATCCTTTTACCTCTATTATCCCTACAGAGGGCGTGGAGAATAGTTTAATGTATATCTGAACCTGGAGGCATATCTCCATCTACAGTAAGTAGCCTTACCTTACCCTTGTCCTCAGCGGCCAGTAGCATTCCCTGAGATGTTACACCCATGAGTTTTGCGGGTTTAAGATTACTCACAATTATAATATTCTTGCCTACCAGCTCTTCACATGAATAATGATCTTTTAAACCTGCAACGAGTGTTCTTAAGTGTTCTTCTCCCACATCTACTTTCAATTTCCATAATTTACGAGAACCTTTTACCTCTTCGCATGAAATAATTTTAGCTACCTTAAGCTTAACCTTTTTGAATTCATCTATATCTATTTCTTCTTCCTCCGCTTTTTCTTCAAACCTGTGAAATAGCATCTCTTTCTTTTCTACTTTTACCTCCTCCACATCTAAATCTATATCATCTACTGTTTTTTCTGTTGCTTTACCCGAAAATCCCAACTGCCTCCACATCTCATCAGCAGTTCCAGGCAAGAAGGGGGAAATCAATAAACAGATAAACCTTAAAGAAGAAAGCACATTGTACAAAACTTCCTGCAATCTTTTTTCTTCTTTGTTCTTCTTTAAAACCCATGGTTCTTTATCTGTAATGTACTTATTTGCCTTGGCTATAAGCGACCATATTTCCCCTAATGCTTCATCAAATGCAAATCTATTCATACATTGCTTTATATTTTCTATCGTTTTTCTTCCTTCCTGTTCTAAATAGTGGTCTTCAACCTGAACCCTTTTTACTACTCCCTGATTGTATTTTTCTACCATGGACAGAAATCTCCACACCAGGTTGCTCAAATCATTCGCCAGATCACTATTTAAACGAGTGACAAATGCCTCTTCACTGAAGTTTCCGTCTAAACCAAAAGGAACTTCTCGCATGAGAAAATATCTGTAGGCATCACGACCATACCTCTCCATCATTTCAAGGGGATTTACCACATTACCCAATGACTTTGACATTTTTGTTTCTTTAACCATCCACCAACCGTGAGCAACAATATGTCTGGGCAAAGGAAGCTCTGCAGACATAAGAAAAGCAGGCCAGTAAACGGCATGAAATCTCAAAATGTCCTTTCCTACAAAGTGAACATCGGGTGGCCAGATGCTCCTGAACTTATCCTTATCATAAGCATAACCTATTCCACTCACATAGTTAAATAAGGCATCAAACCATACATATATTACATGTTTCTTGTCAAATGGCACGGGGATACCCCAATCCAGTGATGTTCGGGTGATACTCAAGTCTTTCAGACCAGATCTAACAAAGCTTGTAACTTCATTATAACGAGATTGAGGTATCACAAATTCCGGATGCTCTTCATAATACTTTAAAAGTGGTTTTTCATATTTTGAAAGCCTAAAGAAGTAGCTTTCTTCTCTCAGTCTTTCTACCTTTCTTCCACAATCTGGACACAGATGTTCTCTGCCCACATCCAGATCTGTAAAATATGATTCACAATGGATGCAATACCATCCTTCATAACTGCCCTTGTATATGTCACCTTTTTCATACAGTCTGGTGAATATCTCCTGCACAGTTTTTTTGTGCCTTTTTTCTGTAGTTCTTATAAAATCATCATTTGTTATGTTTAATTTATTCCACAGATCCTTAAATCTTACTACTACACTGTCTGCAAGCTGAATGGGTGTTTTACCCATTTCATCCGCAGTTTTCTTAATCTTTTGCCCGTGTTCGTCAGTTCCTGTCAGAAAAAACACATTTTCACCCAGAAATCTTTTAAAGCGGGCATATGTATCTGCGGCAATAGTAGTATAAGAATGACCGATGTGGGGAACATCGTTTACATAATATATGGG
>JAGGSF010000088.1 GCA_021159235.1 Deltaproteobacteria bacterium
ATTTTAAATTCACGATGATTTAAGAGGTGAGTATGGAATATAGCGAATTGGCTCGAAAAAGAGTTAATGAATTGTGTGCAATTGCAAAGGATTTAGGTATCAGCTTGAACAAAAGTAGAAAGAAGCAACTGCTGGTTTTAGAGATATTGAAGAAAGATGCTGAGAAAAGGGGTCTTTTTTTCAATGAAGGGGTATTACAAATACTTCCCGATGGCTTTGGTTTTTTGCGTTCCCATAAGAATAATTATTTATCCTCTTCTTCCGATATTTATGTTTCTCCATTACAGATCAAGAAGTTCTCGCTGAGAACGGGGGATCTTGTTACCGGTTTCATGCGGCCACCCCGTGAAAATGAACGCTATTATGCATTACTGAAAGTGGAGGCAGTGAACCACGACGATCCGAGTAAGGCAGCAAAACGACTATATTTTGACGATCTTACCCCTCTCTATCCTACAGAGCGAATAAAATTAGAAACAACACCTGATAACATTTCTATGAGGGTGATGGATCTTGTTACACCTATCGGGAAAGGGCAGAGGGGTCTAATTGTTGCAGCTCCCCGCACCGGGAAGACAATACTCTTGCAGAATATAGCAAATAGCATTACCAGGAACTACCCTGAAATTAAACTCATTGTTCTTCTGATCGATGAAAGGCCCGAAGAAGTAACAGACATGAAAAGATCTGTAGAGGCAGAAGTGGTAAGTTCTACTTTTGACGAGGTTCCAGAAAGGCATACCCAGGTGGCAGAGATTGTATTGGAAAGAGCAAAAAGACTGGTAGAAAACAAGACTGATGTAGTAATACTCTTAGATAGTATAACACGGCTGGCACGGGCCTATAACGCTACAATTCCGCCAAGCGGGAAAGTGCTTTCAGGTGGATTAGATTCCAATGCATTGCAAAAGCCTAAAAAGTTTTTTGGCTCTGCGAGGAATGTAGAGGAAGGAGGCAGTTTAACCATTATTGCCACTGCTTTAATAGATACAGGTTCTCGCATGGATGATGTAATTTTCGAGGAGTTTAAAGGAACAGGCAATATGGAGTTGCATCTGGATAGGAACCTTTCTGATAGAAGGGTTTTTCCAGCAATTGATATTACGCGTTCAGGAACAAGAAAAGAAGAACTGCTTGTTCCAAAAGAGGAGTTACAAAGAATGTGGATATTGAGAAAGGTACTCATGGAGATGAATGATATTGATGCTATGCTCTTTCTGGTGGATAAACTTTCCAAGACAAAAACCAACAAAGAATTTTTAGAATCAATGAATAGATAGATTTTCTTTAATTATTTCTCTGGCTTTTTTCAACGCTTCTTCCTTTGAGTTTATTTCCCCTGAAAGGATGCCTTTAAACACTGAATCAAGGATTTTTCCCAGAAGCGGCGATGGTTTTACACCCAGTCTGATAAGGTCATTTCCGTCTATCATATTTTTAGTAAATTTAAGCTGATTTATAAACCGGGCAATTTTGTTTTTGGTTTGCTCTAACCTGGCGATACTCAAGAGAAAGATCAGCTGTTCATTGGTCAGTGGCTTTAAAAGATAATATATGGAGACATCGGTGGTTTCATTTTCAAGCTGATGAAGGAGGTGTTTTTTTTCTTTTTGTATGGGAAGGACGATTTTTTTTATATTTTCTGGTGCGTTTAATATTTGAGTTAGACTCACGTTGTGCAGGCTTGCATAGTGTTCAAGGATAAGCAGAAATACGATTTCTCTGTTTACCTTTTCTGCGGGATGTAGAAGAAGATAACTATCTATGAAGCTGGAGGCTGTTTCCATATGTTTGATGCAGGCAGGTTCTATAACGAGATTTTTTTCCAGATTGCTGAAGACACCTAATTTATTTAATTTTTCAATGGCTCGAGGGGCTTCTCTTTCTTTCAGGATAAGAAAGAGTTCTATAAATAGCCTTTTTTTATCCACCTGATTTAAGAGATTCAGTTCTAATGCCTTTTTAATGAGCTTTTCCGTTTGTTTACCTACTTCAAAATTGAACTTTACTGCAAACCTGATTGCCCGAAAAATTCTGGTGGGATCCTCAATAAAGCTTAGAGTATGTAAAACTCTTATCTTTTTATCTTTTATATCCTTCAATCCACCAAAATAATCCAGAAGATCGCCAAAGTTGTTGTTCAGTTTTATAGCCAGTGTATTGATGCTAAAATCTCTTCTGTATAAATCCTGTTTAATAGAACTTAACTCTACAGAAGGTAGACTTCCAGGAACTTCGTAATATTCCTGACGGGCGGTAGCTACATCAAACTTGAAACCATCGGGGAGTATTACCGTTGCTGTATTGAATTTTTCATGGGTTGCCACTTTTCCTTTCACTAGTTTGGCAAACTCCCTGGCAAATGTTATTCCGTTTCCCTCTATTACGATGTCAATATCAAGATTCTCTCTGTTTATAATAAGATCTCTCACGAAGCCACCCACTATATAGGCGTTAAAGCTCAACTGCTGAGCCAATGAACCTATTTTTTTTAACAGGATGTATATGTCCGAAGGTAAACTCTTCTCCATCTTGTGAGCAATATTCTCCATTTTTAAGGTGTGTTTTTTTATCTGTTCACCACCCAGAAGATGCAGGATGTTGGTACGGGTGATTACACCGATGAGTTTACCCTTCTTTAAAACAGGCAGAAGTTTTTGTTTTTCATCAATTATAATCTTTTTTATTTTTTCAAATGTGGTATTGTAAGCCGCCGTTTCAAAATCTGCAATCATAAAGTCCTCTATACTTCTCTTCTGCAGGTGATGATGAAATGCTCTTTGCGTAATCTGCCTGGTGATGATACCTACCAGCTTATCCTTTTTTAGAACCGGCAAGACGTTTATGCCAAATCTGGTCATCATCTCATTTGCTTCCTCTACGGTGCGATTGTATTCTATAGATCGTGGTGGATAGGTCATAATTTTCTCTGCGGTAAGTGCATCCAATATTAGATTGTTTAGCTTTTCGGATATCTTTTCTATCACCTCAGTTAGGGTGATGTCTTTAACGGTTGCAGATGCAGCGTAAGTGTGTCCTCCACCACCAAATAATTTAGCAAATTTGCCAATATTGATTTCTTTTCTCTTTGATCTACCGATTACATGAATTCTATTTTCCATCCTTATAGCAGCGATTACCGCATCTAACTTTTCTATTTTTAACATCTTTTCTACGGAGATAGCTGCCTCATGAATGTACTCATCAAAAGAAGCAAACGTTACAGCCACATTTAAATTGTCAATCTCGTATATCCTTTTGTTTCTTATCAGTTCATTCAGCATATTTACCTGAGGTGCGGTCATCTCTCTCTCTAATATTTGAGAGACAAGGGTGAGGTTGCCACCTTTTTGTAGCAACCAGGAGCAGGCCTGAAAATCCTTTGCTGTGGTTGATGGATAGGTGAGGTTGCCTGTATCTTCGTATATGCCGGTCAGAAAAAGTGTTGCCTCATCAGGAGTAATTTCTATATTTTTCTTTCTCAGTTCGTTTATCATAAGGGTGGTATTTGCCCCTACTTTATCCGTATAAAGGATGCAGTTTTTAATGTCTCCCTCTTCATGGTGGTCATAGCATATTGTTTTGACCTTTTCTGCTATCTTTCCGAAAACACCTATCCTTTCTTTGGAATGTGTGTCTACAATGATGAGTGTATCAATATCGTCTAATTTGAATTCTTCAGGTGGTTTTGGTGAATAGAGGTAAATAATAGTTTGTATGAAGAAATTTTTCATCGTGTAGGGAGGTAAGGGAGGAAGTGCTAACACTGCATCTGGGTAAAGTTTCTTTGCGGCCATAGATGATGCAATAGCGTCAAAATCTGGAGATTTGTGACAGGTTATGACTTTCATTTTGTACTACGGGGATGTTTTTTGCTGAGTTCCATTGTTAGAAGATTGTTTGCTACATGGGTATAGATTTGAGTGGTGGTGAGTGAACTGTGTCCCAGCATCTTTTGCAATGCTCTCAGGGAAGCTCCTCCTTCTAACAGATGAGTGGCAAATGTGTGTCTCCAGAGGTGAGGAGATGTATCTTCTCCTCCTATCTTTTTTGATATTTTCCATATTGCCTGTCTGGTAAACTTTGTTCCCCTATTGGATATAAATAGATAATCGTTTTTTTTGTCTTTTATAAAAAAAGGACGCTCATTTTCTATATATTTTTTAAGTATGTATATAAGCTTTTCTGCCATCGGCACCACTCTTTCCTTTGATCCCTTACCTCTTATCTTTAAAAAACCTTCATCCCAATAGATATTACCTATTTTTAAATTGACAAGCTCAGTTACCCTTAAACCCGTAGCGTATAGAAGCATGAATATTAAAAGATTGCGTCTGGTGATTATATCCTTTTCATACATATATCTTTCTATCAGTTTATCTGTTTTTGTATGAGAGATCGTTCGGGGCAGTTTTTTTGTTATTTTTATATTTTTTATATTCTCTGTGTTGATTCCCTTTACAACACATCTTTTACTGAGGAATTTTATGAATCCCCTTATTGCAGATAGCTTTCTGTTTATACTGATAGCCTTCAGTCCCTTACTTCCCAAGAATAATTTTAATTCCTGTATGGTTTTTTTATCTTCTACAGAGAGATGCCGTTCTTTCAGGAAATTTAAAAACTCTTCTAAATCTCGCCTGTAGGAGGAAGTTGTATTTTTCGAAAGACCTTTGTTGGACGCAATAAAGCAAATGTATTCATTCACCAGCATTTGTGTGTTTTTGTTTCCCAACACTCTCCTCCTCTGAAAATTCAGGATAAGCAGAAAACCCTCGTGCTTTGGCGATGATATTTGCAGGGAATGATTTTATCAATGCGTTGTAGATTTCTACATTTTTGTTATATTGCCTGGAGGCTTTAAGTATACTTTTTTCCACTTCCTTTAGCTTGTCCATAAGCGGTGTGAAATTTTCATTTGCCTTTAATTCAGGATATTTGTCCACAACGGATAAGAGTTTGGATAGAGCATCATCTACCGCATAAAAAGAGGATATTTTTTTGTTTTTTGTAGATGCGAATTTAGTGTATACATCTGTTGCATATTGAATGATGTCTCTTTCCTGAACTGTGTAGTCTTTCATCATGGCTAAAAAAGAGGGAATGAGACTGGATTTCTTCTGAAATTCTGCATCAATTTTTTTCCAGGATTCATCGCACATTGTTTTACATCTATCTAATTTATTGTTAGTTTGAGCATAAAACATTCCCCCTATTATAAATACAAGCAGAATGATGAGTATTGCTGCTAAGAGTCTTTTCATTGCAACCCTCCTTTATCTTTACCAGCTCCCAATTCCACCAAAACCTCCGCCAAATCTACTCCCGAAACCTCCTCCAAACAGGTTATCCCAGTCACTTTTTACCTTACTGAATAAAAGATTGAATAGTATGGGAAGAAGTGCAGGCAACACAAGAAAGATTATTACACCCAGGATAATAAAGACAGTGAAATATGTAGATTTATACAACTGCAAGTATTGCCTCCATTTCATCTATGTATTGCATGAATAATGAAATCAACTCGGACAATGGCGTCTTCTTTAATCGCACAATTTTCCTTAGGGTATAGAGCTTTTTGCCGTATGTTTCTTCAAACAAGTCAAACAGTTCTTCCTTGGTTTTATTTTTTACTTCCTTCTCCTTGAGATACAGGAGGCCTTTTATGATAAGTGAAAAGTTGTATGCTGACCTTATAAGCAGGTCATGCAGTGTTTTTCTTTCCCAATATGCGCTTAGGAAACTGCCTTTGAGTGTAAGGAGTTTGCCCCGTAATTCGTATTCGCACTGTTTTTTTAGGTTTTCCTTTTCTATCCTTATATCCTGCAGGATATTCTTTCCACATAAAATGTTTAGATTCTCCTGCATTTCTAAGGTTTCTATGCAGAATATGTAACTCACATTTCGAAGGAATGTCTCATCAACTATTATGGGGTTGGATACCTTTCCTCTGTATTTGGCATATATATCTTTAATTATCTGTAAATCTCCTGTCTCTGTTTTATTCAGTACAACAAGAAGACCGTTTTTCTTTTCCTCCGCCATAAATCCTATGTTGTGCAGCCCTACACAGACAAGCCTTTCTTTAAATTCTTCTTTTAGATTATCAATCAATCCTTTCACTTCTCTTCCTTAAAAAGTCTTCCTTAAATAGATGAAATTGATGCTTCAATATAGCCTCTCTTATGTTATTCATAAGAGAGGTGTAGAAGTGCAGATTATGTATTGTTGAAAGTGTATAGTAGAGGAGTTCATCTGCTTTAAACAAGTGTCTCAGATAAGCACGAGAAAAATGCTGGCATGTATAACAGCTGCATCCTTCTTCTACAGGATTTTCATCAAGGGTATATTTTTTCTTTTTTATGTGTATATTGCCTTTTTGTGTAAATAGCACGCCGTTTCTTGCATTTCTGGTGGGCAGGACACAGTCAAACATATCTATTCCCATTTCCACACATTCTAATATGTCCTCTGGTGTGCCTATGCCCATTGCGTAACGTGGCTTACAAGAAGGCAGGCAGGATGAACACAGCTGCACTATATTCAACATTTCTTCTCTCGGTTCTCCGGTCATCAGTCCGCCAATAGCATATCCTTCAAATGGCATTTTTATCATTTTTTCTGTGCACATTTCCCGTAGGTCTTCGTATACACCACCCTGTATTATACCAAACAGCGCGTTGAGAGTGTATCTTTTTCTCGCTTCTATACTTCTCTCCGCCCAGTTTACTGTTTTTTCTACAGCCTCCTGTATCTCGTTTTTTGCTTTATCGTAAGAAGGACAGATATCCAGGCAAAGGGCTACATCTGAACCTATTTGAGATTGAATTTCTATTATATCCTCTGGCGTAAGAAAGTGTTTTGATCCGTCAAAAGGTGAAGAAAAACCTATACCCAGTTCACTCTTTGTAAATATATTATTTAAGCTGAACAGTTGAAATCCTCCGCTGTCCGTTAAAATCATGCCATTGAATCCACAGAATTTATGCAGACCACCAATTTTTTGAATTACTTCTTTCCCCGGTCTCAAGTACAGATGATAGGTATTGGAAAGGATGGCCTTTATATTCAGTTCTTCAAGCATTCCTGGAGTTACCGCTTTTACTGTTGCCTGGGTGCCTACAGGCATAAACAGGGGAGTAGGGACCAGCAGCTCTTCGTTTATCTTTATCGTTCCTGCTCTGGCATTTTCTTCCGTTGCCTGTATAGAAAAGTTGAACATCCTTGAAGTTTCTACTATATTTTTCTTATCGGTTCAAGCCTGTTTTTAAGATAAATAAATTTCTTGCTAACTATACAAAATAAATCTATATTTAGGGCAATGGAAAACGTTATTGAAAAAACAGAAAGATATGTAATGCATACCTATCGTCGTTTTCCCGTCTGTTTTGACCACGGGGAGGGGTGCTACATCTATGATATAAATGGTAAAAGATATGTAGATTTCCTGGGGGGCATTGCTGTGAATGCCTTGGGATATCATGTTAAACCGGTTATTGAGGCTGTAGATGAACAGAAAGAGAAATTGTTTCATGTATCCAACTTGTATTATATAAAGGAGCAAGCAGAGTTAGCAGAACTTCTGGTAAAAAACAGTTGTCTGGATAAGGTATTCTTTTGTAACAGTGGAGCGGAGGCAAATGAGGCAGCGGTGAAATTGGCAAGAGTATACGGAGGAGAAAAAAGAGACAATATAATTACGATGGAGGGTTCTTTTCATGGAAGAACGATGTTTACGCTCGCTGCTACTGCCCAAGAGAAGTATCATAAAGGTTTTTATCCCCTTCCACCTGGTTTTGTTCATATACCGTTTAACGATATAGTTGCAGCAGACAGGGCAATGGATGATAGTGTGTGTGCGTTGTTTATTGAACTTGTCCAGGGAGAAGGAGGGATAAATGTTGCGGACTGCAGTTATGTAAAAAAATTAAAGAAGATGTGCGAAGAGAGGGATGTGCTGTTTTGTGTAGATGAAATACAATCAGGCATGGGAAGAACAGGAAGATTGTTTTCCTATGAGTGGTATGAGATAGAACCGGATATTATGACCTTAGCCAAAGCCTTGGGTGGAGGACTCCCTGTGGGGGCAATGCTGGCTAAGGAACGGGTAGCACAGTGTTTCAAACCTGGAATGCATGCCACCACCTTTGGCGGTAATCCATTTTGCATGAAGGTGGCAAAAGCCCATCTGGATTTCTTACTTTCTTCACACATAATAGATGAAGTTCCTAAAAAAGGAGATTATTTCAAAAGAGGTTTACAGAAATTGAAGAGATTTTCTGTAGTGAAGGATATAAGAGGCATGGGTCTTATGCTGGGGATGGAACTAAATTTAGACAGTGATAGTTTAAGGAACTTTGTTCTGCGGGCGATGGATGCAGGTTTCCTTTTAGGGATAGCAGGAGAGAATGTTATCAGATTTGAACCTCCATTGATTATAGACTACAAAAACATCGATGAACTCCTCCTGTTTTTAGAAAAAGAGCTGGCCAAAATGTGATGAAGCTATCTGAAGATAATATTCGCAGTGCTGCCGAGACAATTGCCACTGTATTCGGTGTGGGTTATGTGGCTTTTGCACCAGGCACAATAGGCACATTATTTGGTGTTCTTATCTATCTTTTAATAAAAGATGTTCCGCCTGCGGTATATGCGACTATTTTCATTATCGTTTTTGTTATTGGCATTGTGTCCAGTGATATTGTGGAGAAAACATTCGGAGAAAGGGATCCCTCTTTTGTGATTATTGATGAGGTGTCCGCGTTTCTGGTGGTTATGTTTCTCGTTCCTTATTCATTTCTGGCACTTCTTTTAGGGTTTGTTATCTTTCGGATACTGGATATAACAAAGCCACCGCCCATAAACTATCTGGATAGAATAGAAGGGGGATTTGGTATAATGGTTGATGATGTAGCGTGTGGCCTTATTACCAATATTTTTTTGCAGATCCTGTTTGGTTAGATAAGATGGAGATAGGTGTAATAAGGGTAGGGGATGGTGTTCCCATCGAAGAACTTTCACCTCAGTTGAGAGTAGAAACAGGACTAAAAGTAGTAACTAAGGGCAATACCCATATTCTGAAAGAAACACTGGAATATGCAGTGAAGATATGTGATTTTTTAATTCTTATTTTTTCAAAGGATTATAGAGATACAGTATTCAGGGCGTTTACCTTTGCCTTTGGACTCATTCCGCAAGTAAAGCACAATACAGTTTTACCCAGGGAATTTGAAGAAATAAAAGAGGATGTATATGTATTTAAGGCAGAACGAAAAGCGTTTTTTATTATAAGTGATAGGGCTTTGGCTGATTTTGACTATGGTACAATGCGGAATATCTTAGGTTTGGAAAGGTGTTATTGTTTGAAGGTATTTAATGTTGAGGAAAGAGAGATTGAAATGGTTGTAGGAAAAAGGAAGATTATTTGCGATGAGGTGGAATCTGAAGTTATAGTACAGGGAGAAGAGGAGAAGGAAGAAGTGGCCCAGGTATTGAGAAAGCACTTTCCATACAGTTTTTACACCCAGTCAGGTGAACTGCCGGAATGTGTTTTAAAAAGATTTTGCACTCAATACCATCTGCGTATCGCCACTGCAGAGTCCTGCACTGCGGGAGGAGTAAGTCACAGTATAACGCGTATTTCTGGCAGTTCCGAGTATTTTGACCGCGGTTTTGTTACATATAGTAATAAGGCAAAGCATGAAATTCTCGGTGTTCCATGGGCAGCATTAGACCGCTTTGGTGCTGTAAGCAAGGAGGTGGCTCTGTATATGGCTCGGGGAACGCTTAGAAGAAGTGATGCAGATATAGCTATATCTACCACAGGTATAGCTGGACCTACAGGAGGAACAAGGGAAAAGCCGGTGGGATTGGTCTACTTCGGTCTGGCAACCAGAGAGAAAAACAGGGTATATAAGAAGATATTTACGGGAGATAGAAGGATGGTGAGAGATAAGGCAATAAGGTTTGCTCTGGGGATGATGATAGAGTTTATAAAAGAAAATTATGAGAAAAAGGAAGAAAGATGAGACTGTTTGTGGCCATACCTGTTCCTCTTGAAGTGAGGGAAAATCTGGTGAGGATTGTGCACAGGCTGAAGAAGTATGGTGAACCGATGAGATGGGTAAGTAAGGACAATTTTCATTTCACGGTAAAGTTTCTGGGAGAAGTAGACGGAGAAAAGATAAGCATGATAGGAGAAACGATAGAAAAGGTGGCATTTTCAAGAGAGCAGTTTTCCATTGATGTAAAGGAGGCCGGTGTTTTCCCCAATATGCTCTATCCTCATGTATTCTGGGTGGGAGAAAGTAGTTCTTTACCGTTTAAAGAATTGTGTCATAATGTGGATGCGGAACTGGAAAAATTGGGTTTTAGCAGAGAGAAGAATAATGCTACTGCACATATTACACTGGGTAGGATGAGGAAAGCGGATGTAAAAAAGGTTTATCTGATGCTTAAGGATGCAAACGATATCCTGTCTCGAGAAAGACAGAGTGTGAGGGTAGAGAGAATAACCCTTATGGAAAGTGTATTGGGCAGAAATGGTGCTCGTTATAGAATATTGAGTAATTTTAAGATGGGAGGAATGTATGGATGACAAGAAAAAATTGGAGGCATTAAATGTGGCTCTGACCAAGATAGAAAAGGCTTATGGGAAGGGAGCGGTGATGAAGCTGGGAGAAAGTGCTAGAATAAAAACTGATGTTATTTCTACCGGTTCTATTGTTCTGGATTGGGCAACAGGTGTGGGTGGTATACCCAAAGGTAGAATAGTGGAGATTTACGGTCCTGAATCATCAGGAAAAACGACGCTTGCTTTACATATGATTGCCGAAGCACAGAAGAAAGGTGGACAGGCTGCATTTATAGATGCTGAGCATGCTCTGGATGTAAACTATGCTAAGAATTTAGGAGTGAATATAAGTGATCTCTTAATTTCTCAACCGGATTCCGGAGAACAGGCTTTAGAGATTGTAGATACCCTTGTAAGGTCGGGAGCAGTAGACATTATCGTGATAGATTCTGTAGCAGCGCTTGTTCCTCAAGCAGAAATTGAAGGAGATATGGGTGATTCTCACATGGGGTTGCAGGCTCGTCTTATGTCACAGGCCTTGCGCAAGCTTACCTCAGCTGTTGATAAGTCAAATACGGCCGTTGTATTCTTGAATCAGCTGAGGATGAAGATAGGGGTTATGTTTGGAAATCCGGAGACAACTACAGGTGGCAATGCCTTAAAATTTTACTCTTCCGTGAGAATGGACATAAGAAAGGTCAGTCCTATAAAGCATGGAGAGCAGATAACAGGATATAGGACAAGGGTAAAGGTCGTAAAAAACAAATTAGCTCCTCCGTTCAGGACTGCTGAGTTTGATATCATGTATGGAGAGGGTATAAGCAAAATGGGAGAATTGATAGATCTGGGCATCAATGAAGGCATTGTGGAAAAGAGTGGGAACTGGATTTCATATAAAGGTGTAAAACTGGGACAGGGAAAAGAAAACGCAAAGGAATTTCTAAAAGAACATCATGATGTTGCTGAAAAAATAGAAACAGAATTGAGGGAAAAGATGGGTCGCGAGAAAAAAGGAAATGAAGCTAAATGAGATACTGGCTGTTGCTGTAAGTAAAAAAGCATCGGATGTTCACCTAAAAGCAGGTAGTCCGCCTGCGTTTCGCATTGGAGGGAATATTGTTTTAAGCGATATGCTTTCGCTGACATCAAGAGATATGGATGTTCTCGTCTCTGAAATAGGGTTGAAAGAGAAAAAAAAGGAAAAACTGGAAAAAACCGGACAGGTTGATGTGGGATATGGCATTCCTGGTGTGGGTCGTTTCCGTTTGAATATTTACTACCAGAGGAATTCTTTAGCCATTTCGGGGCGTTTCATTCCATATAGAGTGCCATCTATAAGAGAATTAAATCTTCCTGAAATTATTGAGAAGATTGCCTTAAGTCAGAGAGGACTCATTCTGGTCACAGGCGTTGCCGGCAGCGGAAAATCTACTACCCTGGCGGCAATGGTAGAAATTATCAATAAAAACAGGACTGTAAATATAATAACGGTGGAAGATCCTGTAGAGTATCTGTTTTCGGATGAAAAGGCTATAATCAGTCAAAGGCAGGTAGGAGATGATGTGTCATCGTTTGCAGAGGGATTGAAGGGTGCATTGAGGCAGGATCCCAATGTGATACTGGTTGGAGAAATGAGAGATAGAGAAACAATGCATACAGCACTGGAAGCGGCAGAAACAGGTCATGTGGTGATGTCTACCTTACATACCTTAGATGCTGTAGAAACGGTAAACAGGATAATATCCGCCTTTCCCTTGGATCAGAAAGACCAGATAAGGAAGCAGTTATCATCCACACTCACTGCGATTGTCTGTCAACGACTCATCGAAAATATAGATAGAACAGGACTTGTTCCAGCAGTAGAGGTTATGATTGCCACAGAATACATAAGGGCTGCTATTGCTGATCCGGAGAAGACCCCAGATATTCCGCGGGTTATAGAGATGAATAGAAACTATGGAATGCAGACCTTTGATCAGTCCTTGATGGATCTGTATGAGAAAAAACTTATATCCCTGGATAAGGCAAAAGAATATGCTACCCATCCTGATGATTTTATGCTCAAGGTAAAAGGTATACAGACAAGATGAACGATGATGCGAGAAAATATGCGTTAAAGATATTGCAGAAGAAGGATTATACAGAGAAAAGATTGAGGGATAAGCTGATAGAAAAGGGATTTTCTCCATCTGCAGTAGATGATACAATAATGTGGTTAAAAGGAAAGGGGTATATAGATGATAGAAGGTTTGCAGAAAACCTTGTTTTTTTTAAGCAGAAAAAAGGCTACGGGAAAGGGCGCATAATGAAAGACCTCTTCTTAAGGGGGGTTGACGAGGATATAGCCCAAGATGCGATCGGCAGAATAGATTTTGAAGAAGAGGTGAAAAGAGCAGAGAGGATCTTGCAAAAGAGGGAAAAGATGGTGAAAGTAGAGCAAAGGGAAGTATTGAAAAAGAAACTTTCTCAGTATCTCCTGCAAAGAGGTTTCAACTGGGAAGTGGTGCAGGAGGTGTGGAAAAGAAAGGAAGAGAAAGATGAAATCCTATGAGATAAGAAGGGTGTTCTTAGATTATTTTAAGAAAAATGGACATACAATAGTGGATAGTGCCCCTTTAGTGCCGAAAAGTGATCCCAGTTTGCTTTTTGTCAATGCCGGTATGGTGCAGTTTAAAAATGTTTTTCTGGGTTTGGAGAAAAGAAGCTATACAAGGGCTGCAAGCTGTCAGAAATGCATGCGAGCAGGTGGCAAACATAGTGATCTGGAAAATGTAGGACATACACCCCGGCATCATACATTCTTTGAAATGCTGGGCAATTTTTCTTTTGGTGACTATTTTAAAAAGGAAGCTATTCATTACGCCTGGGATTTCCTTACAAATGTACTAAATCTTCCTGAGAATAAGCTGTATATAACGATATTTAAAGAGGATGATGAGGCATTCGATATATGGCACAAACAGGAGGGTATTTCAGAAAGCCATATCAGGCGAATGAGTGAGAAGGATAATTTCTGGGCAATGGGAGATACCGGTCCCTGTGGACCCTGTTCTGAAGTCCATATAGAACAAGGTAAAAATGAGCTTATGGAGTTATGGAATATTGTGTTTATGCAGTTTGATAGAAAGGATGACGGCAGGCTTGTTCCTTTGCCAAAGCCCAGCATTGATACCGGTATGGGATTGGAACGTATAACGGCTGTAATGGAAAATGTATACAGTAATTTTGATACGGATCTGTTTGTGGATATTATCGCTTCTATTGTGGATCTGTTGCATGTACGGTATGGTAAAGACGAAGATTTAGATGTATCTATAAGGATTATTGCCGACCATCTGCGTGCCTGTGTATTTCTCATTGCAGATGGCATCTTACCGGATAAGGAGGGTAGGGGATATGTTTTGAGAAGGATTATAAGAAGGGCAATGCGACAGGGAAACAGGTTGGGAAAAAACGAACCATTCTTATACAGGCTTGCTCCGGTGGTAATAGAAACGATGAAGGATGTTTATAGTGAAATTGGTCAGATGGAGAAATTTATTGCAAATGTTTTAAAGAATGAAGAAGAACAATTTTCCAGGACACTGAATTATGGATTGAAGCTCCTGTATGAAATAGCAGAAAAGACAAGTGGAAAGGTAGTTTCAGGAAAAGAGATATTTAAACTCTATGATACTTATGGTTTTCCAGTGGATATTGCCACTGATATTTTAAGTGAAAGGGGCTTAAAAGTAGACCTTATAGAATTCAACAGGCTTATGGAAGAACAGAAGAAAAAAGCAAAGGAAGCATGGACAGGTTCAGGAGAAGAGAAGGTAGCCCCCTTTTATGGAGATATGTTAAAGAGGGGAGAAACAAAATTTGTAGGGTATGAAAAATTAATGGAAAAATGTAAGGTTTTGAGTATAGCAAAAGATGGCGTTTTAGTGGAAGAAGCACAGGGAGAATGCGATGTAACATTTGATAAAACACCATTCTACGGACAGGGAGGAGGTCAGGTTTCGGATACCGGTAGAGGTTTCAGTGAAGGGCTTTCCATAAAGATAAAGGATGTAAAACGTTATTTCGGAGGGAGGATTTTTGTCCACCATGTGAACATAGAGAATGGAACACTTAAAACAGGCAACGTAATAAACCTGGTGGTAGATGAAGAGAGAAGGAAAGATATACAGAGACATCATACCGCTACCCATCTTTTACAGGCTGCACTGAGAAAGGTTCTGGGGAAACATGTTCATCAAGCGGGTTCCTTAGTTGCACCTGACAGGTTGAGATTTGATTTCACCCACTTCTCTCATCTCTACAGGAAAGAAGTGGAAGCAGTAGAAAGATATGTAAATGAGTGGATTGTAGAAAACATACCAGTTTGCATAGAGTGGAAGAGTTATAAAGAGGCTTTAGAAGAAGGTGCAATGGCTGTATTTGAGGAAAAGTATGAAGATAGGGTAAGGGTGGTTACCATAGGAGATGTAAGCAAGGAATTGTGTGGTGGCACACATGTAAAGCGGACTGGAGATATAGGGTTCTTTAAGATAATAGGCGAGAGTGCTGTAGCTCGAGGGGTGAGAAGAATAGAGGCAAAATGCGGCCTCAATGCATACGAATATATAAGAAGACAGGAAGACAAATTATGGGAAGCGTTAAATAAGATAAAATGCAGCTCATTAGATGAACTGGTTGAAAAGCACAGAGAATTACATGAGGAGTTGAAAAAAACAAGGAGGCTAAAAAAGGAAAAGCCTGTGGAGATAAAGAATATCAGACGAATTGATGGTTTTGATGTAGTTTCTGAAGTTTTGGAAGGATATGACCCCAGTGATTTGAGAAACCTAAGTGATGTTTTAAGGTCAAGGATAACCAGTGGTGTGGTTATCCTGTTCAATAAAACGGATGGCAAGGTAGGTTGCGTGGTCAATGTCAGTAGAGATGCTGCACACAGGTTCAATGCCAGCGATATTGTGAAAAAGATTTCTTCTTCCTTGGGCGGGAGCGGAGGCGGTAGGAGAGATTTTGCTCAAGGAGGAGGAAAGAGAGTAGAATTGGTGGAAGATATTATACAAAATATTGAAAAATACCTGTAGGGAGGAATAGATGGATATTTTAAACAAGGTGTTTCTTCTGAGTCTGGGTATACAGGAGACAGCTCAGGAAAAGATAAAACAGACTATAGATGAGATGATAAAGAAAGGCGAAGTGAAAGCTGGGGAAAGGAAGGATTTACAAGAAAAGATTACAGAAATGTTGAAGAAAAGAAAAGAGGAACTGAATAATTTCATTAGAAAATGTGTGGATGAAGCATTAAAAACGATGCATATTCCTGCCAGAGATGAGATAGAAACATTAAAAAAAGAGGTAGAAGATTTAAAAAAAGAGGTAGAAGAACTTAAAAGGCATGGTCTATAGTATCTGTGCTCACACTGCAGTAAACCTTCCCCTTCTCATAGCAATAGGTGTAATTGCGGGTTTTTTCTCTGCTCTCTTAGGGATAGGGGGTGGATTTATTATGGTTCCCTTTCTCATCACTGCTGGTATCTCATCGGATGTAGCTGGAGCCAGTAGTGTTGCTATAACCTGCGGCACAGCTTTTTCCGGGATGTTAGCCCACAGGAAAATGGGGAATGTAAATATGAGGGTAGGTTTGAACATTGCAGCAGGTGCAATCACGGGAGGAATATCCGGTGTTTTATTGACGAAAGCATTGAGAATCAGCGGAAATTTTAATCTCGTTATTCATCTACTATTTTCGATTCTTCTGATCTTTATGGGTATCTTCATGATGAAGGAAAGCCTCTTTTCAATGATGAGGAAGAGAGAAAAAAGCTTTTATCCCCAGGGAGCCAGGATCAAATGTTTACCTCTTTTCGCGGTAGGTTTTTTTGTGAGTATACTTTCATCCATCATGGGTGTGGGTGGTGGGTTCGCCTATGTTCCGGCGATGATATATCTATGTGGCATTCCAACCAAGGTTGCCCTGGGCACGAGTCTTTCAGTAATTACAGTGGCCAACGCTTTAATTACCATAGAACATGCTACACTGAATAAAACGGTAGATCCCTTTCTGGTCTTTATCCCCTATATAGGCTCTATGGTTGGTGTGCTTTTGGGTGTGAGCTTAGCCAATAAATTATCCAATGCAACGATAAGGTTTGTGTTTTCTCTGGTTTTGATAGGGATAGCAGTAAAGAGCGGATATGCAATATTTAAAATACCGCAAATATATTTTATGCAGTGAAATTGTATTTTTATTTTTTTCCATCGGGACATCTTTTGCTGAGGATTTAGTAATTAAACCCTTTTTCAGTGAAAGGAAGATAGATGTTTTTCTTCCTGTTGAAAACAGAAGATGCATTCTATGCACCATAAAGTCCCTGCCTCAGGCAACTTATATATATAAAAGCAAAAGTGTGGGACCATTCCATATCTACTTACAGAAAGAACAATTCGGTTATGCTCCATTCATCTATTATGTGTTTTATACGCACCCGCGCGACATCTACTACGATGGTCTGGAGAAAAAAAAATGGGAAGCGTTTATCAGACAAAAGGAGAAGGAGGAACTTTACAAAAGGCAGAGGGTTTCTATACGAAACAATAAACTTCATTTTACATTCCACCTGCCTCGTTATTTTATTCCAGAAAAACTCAAATTAACCTGTTTTAATGGTAAAAAAGAGGTTCTTTCTTATACCATCTCTGTAAGATATTGTTCATTTTTATCCACGATAGACAGCTTGAGGAAAGAAAACGGTTTTGTATATGGTGTGGCACTTGTTTTTTTAGTGATACTGGTAGGGGCATTGTATAATTTGATATTGAATATCTTTAAAGCATAAAGGAGGGATTATGTTTGTAAGGCTTCCTGCTGTTAGTGGAAGTTTTTACCCTGATAAAGCACAGGAATTACAGGGTTTCCTGAAGCAAGTGATGAAACCTGAAAGCGAACCTTATGATGCGATTGTTTCATTTTCACCTCATGCAGGCTATATTTACTCGGGAGAAGTTGCGGCAGCTGTCTTTTCCTCCATAAAACCCGCGGATGTGTATATCATTTTAGGTCCCAATCATACGGGTTTAGGAAAACCCATCGCCTTGATCGACAGTGGGGTTTTTAGAATGCCTCTGGGTGATGTTGGGATTGATGAGAAGATAGGTGAATACCTGCTGTCTTGTGGTGAGCCAGTTGAAAGGGATGCGATTGCCCATAAACACGAACATAGCATAGAGGTTCAATTGCCCTTTCTGCAGTATATCTCATCTCTCTATAAAAAGGATTTCAGTATTGTTCCAGTGGTTATAGGCACCCAGAATTACAATGCTTTAAAGGCTTTAGGGGAATATATGGCAAAGGCAATTGAGAGAGACAGCAGAAATGTAATGATTATAGTGTCTACAGATATGAATCACTATGAAAATCAGGAATTGACATTGGAAAAGGACAGGATGGCTTTAGAAAAGATAGAGAAACTCGATGAAAAGGGGCTCTTAAATGTTACTGTGAAATACAATATTTCCATGTGTGGTGTAAGCGGTGCTGTTTCTGCCATTGTGGCGAGCAAATTGCTGGGTGCAAAAAAAGCCATTATAATAGAACATAAAACCAGCGGAGATGTGAGTGGAGATTATGAGCATGTGGTGGGATATGCAGCAGCTGTTATAATTTAATCTGATGAATCTAAGAGACATCGTCTCTTTTATTCGGTATAGAGTACCCTTTCTTCCTCTCTTTTTAGCTGTTGTTTCTGCTTATTTTGCAGTAAGCGGAAAGTACTTAGGTATTTTGTTTCTCTTGCCTGCTCTACTACTTCTCTTTCACCGTGTGTATCTTATATTTGTTTCTTCCATTGTTGTCTTTTTCATCTGTATTCTTTCTTACCACTTCCTGGAGAGGAACTTTTTAAATATAGAAAATATGTTTAGAAGAAAGACCGTTGCATTGAATGTTACCGTTAAATCAGGGATAGGCTACAGCCACCATTCCGCTCACTTCATAGCATCCACACATTATAAAGGAAAGAGGTTTAATGTATATGTTACCTTGAAGAACTATGAAGGAAAGATTTCTCCTGGGGATATCTTCTACATTAAAGGAAAACTTGTTCCTGCTACTGCTTTACCCTACAATCATCTTCAATTTGATTTCAGGAAATACCTGTTGCAGAAAAAGGTGCACTTTGTTGTCTACCCCTTTTATCGATCATTTGCAGGTAGAGAGAAGGGAATAAGAACACTCTTTTTTAAAATAAGAGACAGGCTGGAAGAAAATATAGATGCTTTTTGTGATGAAGATGTAAGCGGGCTTCTGAAATCCTGCGTATTTGGAGACAGGACAGGATTAAAAGAGAATATAAAGGATATGTTTATCAGAACTCAAACTGCTCACCTCACCGCTGTTTCTGGTTTGCATCTGGGATTTATTGTTATGGTAATCTATCCTCTATTTTATTTCATAGTTGGACATATACCATACTTTTATCGTCGCTATAATCTAAAACTGCAGGCCTTTTCCTTTACCATCCCCTTCGTTTTGCTGTATGCGTGTATAGTGGGCTTGAGGATTCCCACCTTAAGAGCACTGTGTTTCATTCTCTTTTCCTTTCTAACTGTTTTAAAGGGTAGAACAAAACAGTCCTATAATATTCTCTTCTTTATAGCCACACTTTTTTTGATTATAGATCCTTTAATCCTCAGTTCTGCATCATTTGTTCTTTCCTTCTCCATGACCTTTTTTGCCATATTTATATACACCAGTCTGCAGGAAAGGGGCTATAAGGGGATAAAGGGGTATTTTCTCTTTATAATAATTATGTTTTTATTCAGTGTGCCCCTTTCTACATATTATTTTCATCGTCTGGCAACAGGGGGAATTGGTGCCAATCTGGTGGCTGTTCCCCTAATGGGTTTTTTTATCCTGCCGTTTACCATATTTTCTTCTTTATTCAGCCTGCTGGATATTTATGTGTTAAATAAATTGCTGTTCTCTGTGCTCAGCGCCGTTTCTCACTTATTTATTCGTCTTATTGCATTCTTCTCTAACTTCAGTTTTTCCAAGTCATACTTTATTCCTCCTGCATTTATCTTCCTTTCCTACCTTTTTCTTATCCTCGTTTTTAAAAGGAGATATAATCTTTTACCCCTTGTAGTTTCTACCTTCGTTATCTGTCTTGTGTTTATTTCAATTGACAGGAATGCTAAAAAGATATACTTTTTTGATCTAAGCAGGGGAGGGGCGGTGCTTTTCTGTGGAGGTAAAGAAAATGTGCTTATCACGCGTAACCTATCACCCTGGAATAAAAGGATGGTGGATGATTTTATCAATCAACACCATATAAAGATATACAAGGAAGGAGGTTTTGATTTTCAAGGCAGGATAAATACTGCCTGTATTTCACTGTATGGATGTAAGGGAACCCTGTTTGCAAAATATGAAAAAATACGACTAAGGATAAAACCGTATATAGCTGAAATTAAAACGCCTACCAGAAGATTTAATATCTGTTTTGGGGGAAGGAAAAATTCGGGCCTTACTACAAAGAGATGTGGTTTGATATGTGTGAGGTTAAAACCTGATAAGGTAAAGGTTTCTTACAGACTGAAACAACATTTAATATAATGAAGGTTTTCTAAGCTTTGAATAATAACAGGATAGCCTTTCAATTTATCATTCTCTTAGGTCTCGTCAGTTTATTTGGAGACATAACCTACGAAGGGGCAAGAAGTGTTACCGGCCCTTATCTGTACATTTTAGGTGCGAGTGCTGCCATTGTAGGTCTGGTGGCAGGCCTGGGTGAATTTATTGGATATGCACTGCGCCTTGTTTCTGGTTTCGTTGCAGACAAAACCAGAGCGTACTGGCCTTTGACCTTTATCGGCTACGGATTGATTTTCTCCGTTCCTCTACTGGCATTTGCAGGTCTGTGGCAGGTTGCGGCTTTCCTTATTATCCTTGAGCGAATGGGCAAGGCAATCAGAACGCCTGCCCGAGATGCAATACTCTCTCACGCCACAAAGCAGGTGGGAAGAGGTCTGGGTTTTGGTATTCATGAAGCACTGGACCAGGTAGGCGCCATTATCGGTCCATTAATTTTCTCTCTGGTATTTCTTCTAAAAGGTGGATACAAGGAGGGATTTACCATTTTATGGATACCTGCGGTGCTGGTATTACTGACCCTTACTATAGCAAGGATTAAAGTTCCTGTTCCCGAGAAATTAGAAACCTCCAAAGGAAAACTTGTGGAAGGCAAACTTTCTAAGGTTTTCTGGACTTATACTTTATTCACTTTTTTAAGTGTAGCAGGATTTGCCAATTTCCAACTGATATCCTACCATCTCAAGGTTCAATCCATTGTTTCGGATGTTCAAATTCCTGTTCTTTATGCCATTGCAATGGGCACAGATGCAGTGGTGGCCTTAACCGCTGGTAAAACCTATGATAGGGTAGGGTTAAAGGTGCTTTTGATGATTCCACTTCTTACCTTCTTTATCCCCTTTTTTGCATTTTCTTCAACCTTCAGTTTTACCGTAATAAGTGTTATACTCTGGGGTGCGGTGATGGGCATCCATGAAACTGTAATGCGTGCTGCAATTGCCGATTTAACACCTATCAGGAAAAGAGGTTCTGCATACGGTATATTCAACACGGCTTATGGACTGTCCTGGCTTTTTGGAGGAGTAATCATGGGTTTCCTGTATGATATTTCTATCATCTATTTAATATTGTTTGTAGCTTTAATGGAAATGATTTCTGTACCGGTGTTTTTTATGATCAAAAGGTAATATGAGAAAGAGGGAATTCATTTTATTTTTTCTTCTTATTGCCTGTTTTTACTTTTTACGCTCGGGCTATATGTATCTTCAACACGAGGAGCCCAGGCGTGCGATTATAGCCTTAGAGATGAACAAATCCCAAAACTACTTTCAACCTACAGTGTTGGGAAAGGCATATTTTAAAAAACCACCACTACACAATATTGCCATTGCCCTCTCTTACAAGATGTTTGGGAAAAATGAGTTTGCAGTGCGTTTTCCTTCCATTTTATGTGCTTTATTGATTGCCCTTTTTGTATTTTTGTTTACGAAAGATTATATTGCCTGTTTGAGTTTTCTCACCTATTTCGAGGTCTTTTTCTTTTACGGGATATGGGGAGAAACAGACCTGTTCTTTTCTCTATTTGCATTTTTATCCATGATTTCCCTGTTTTCCCTTAAAAAAAGGGGTATTTTGTTCGGACTGATCTTTTGCAGCTTAGGTTTCTTGAGCAAGGGTTTTACCGCCCTGATCTTTTTTTATCTTACCTTTATTGCTTACTCCTTATACAAAAAGAGGTTTATGGATTATTTCTTCAGCATTTATCATCTGCTGGGAATCCTTATTTTTTTAGGCTTAACAGGTTTCTGGCTGATTCATACCTCCAATGTGCATGCTTATGTACATGCCCTGTGGAAAGAAGTATTTTCTCGTTCTCCCACTGCATTTTCAATATCAAAATTTCTAAAGCATATCTTCTTATTTCCATTTGAATGTTTTATTCAAACCCTCCCCTGGAGTATCTTTCTTTTGTTTTTATTTAACAAAGAGGTGCGCACCAGAATAAAAGAAGTTAACAGCAGACAAAAAGAGCTACTTATGTTCTGTTTAATTGTATTGGGTATCAATTTTATCCCCTATGAAATTTCACCGGAGGGAAGGGTAAGGTATCTCATCCCTCTACTCCCATTTCTGTCCATTCTTATAGCACCTGTTGTAAGCAATCTAAACGAAAGGGAATTTAAATACGCAAGTTGTATGTGGGGGGTAATATGTATCCTGGTTGTTGCTGCTCTTTTTTCAGATATATTTATACTAAAAAATTTAACTGATGGGATTTTACTCCTTGTTTTATCCCTGGGTTTATTTTCTATTCCCAGACGAAATCTTTTTTCATCCATCCTCTGCGCAATGCTTATTTTGAAGGCAGTCCACTCTTACTGTTATATTCCTTATGTCTATGCCCATTATCCCAACTATAGAAAAATGGGGAAGCTCATTGCTCAAAACATAAAAAAATACGATAAACACAAAAAGATAGAAAGTAGCGACAGATTTTTAAAACTCATGTTCTATATAGAAAAAAATCTGCCAGAAATGATAACTCCACTTAGCTGCAAAAATTCTTTAATTATAACCCGAGATGTAAAAATTGCAAAAAAGGGAGATATTATCTATTTTCTGTCCACACCGCATGGAACATACTATATCTCTTCCTTTAAATAAGCCTTTGTATATATCTTTCCCTGCTCTACGCCCGGTTGAGTGAAGGGGTTTATATTCAAAAATCTTGCAGCTATGGGCACAGAAAGCATGAAAAACATCAAAATTCTTCCTATTTCATAAGGAGAAAACCTATCCAGTATTATCTCCATTGTGGATACACCATTTTCTGTCAGTGCTCTTCTGGTGGACCTTCTCTCTATATCCATTAGATGGTTCAAGCTTCTTCCAGAAAGCAAAGAGAACGGTTCAAAATCCCATATCTTCGGAAGATTTACATCTTCTGCCTGTTTCACATCTAAAAACACAATCACCTTGTCCTTTGGTCCGTCCTGATAGAGCTGGAGCTGGGAATGCTGGTCTGTAACACCCAATGTTGTAACGGGTGTTTGCCCATAACCGTTTTTTCCCAGGCTTTCTGCCCACAGTTGTCTGAACCAGTCGGAAACACAAACCAGTTTATCTTTATATACAAACAAAATCAGTATGTTTTTGCTGTTTTTATACAGCATATACATGGCGCAGGCAAATGCTTTTGAAAGATTTAATTCTTCTGTTGCTTTTCTTGCCCCATTTATAATTTCTTTTATATCTATACCGCAGGCTCTTGCCGCTAAAAGGCCTACCGATGTAAAACAGGAAAATCTACCACCCACATCATCGGGGATATAAAAACAGTCTATTCCCAAATCTTCTTTTATCTTCCATAGTGCACCAGTTTTAGAAGATGTGGAGAAAACGGCCTGTCTCTTTATCTTTTCTCCCAGTTTCTCGTAGATCAACATAAGCAGAGACAATGTCTCCGTGGTATTTCCAGATTTACTCACTATGTGAAAGAATGTCTTATCCAGGTCAAGAGAAAAAACCTTTTTTATGCGAGCAGGGTCTATATTGTCCAGGCAGATAAAATTTATCTGATTTTTTCTGCATGTCTCTGTAAATACCCTTGCTCCCAGGGCTGAACCGCCAATCCCTATCTGGACAAAGTTCTCGTATTTTCCTTCAAATCTCTCCTTCACAAATAAATCTATATCTTCAAATAACTTTTCATTGTAGATGGTGTTTACAAACGGATAATCTGTTCTGGCTTTCGTTCTTTCAATTAGACTTTGCCACTCTTCTTTTTCTTTATCTGTAAAGAGTCCTTCAAAATCTGCTTTCATGGTTAAGATTATATTATAGATTTTAAAAAGGTAAAGAAGATAATTTCATTGAATTCAGGCCACAGATTTCCCGGGATCTTTATTCTCTATTATTTTTATAAATCTTTCCACAAGTTCGGGATCAAACTGAGTGCCTGCATTCTCTTTAAGCTCTCGTATTGCCTCTTCTTTTGTCATTGCTTTTTTGTAGGGTCTTTCTGTCAGCATTGTATCATAGG
>JAGGSF010000022.1 GCA_021159235.1 Deltaproteobacteria bacterium
ACAAACCTATAAATCAAAAAAAAACAACCAGAATACCCTATAAACTTTGCTTGTAATAGTCTATGCTGTAGGTATCTTTACTTTATTCCCTGCTATAAAACAGGATATCAAATACAGTTTTAATATACCAGATAAAAAAACGGAAAAGTTAAATGTTTTGTGGAAGCTTTCTCAAAATCCCTATCTTTTCTGGTTAGCATCTTCAAAATTCACCTATCTGGGAACACCTTACTATCTTCAGCTTACCACAGGTAAAAAATATCTGCCCAGAATTAAAGAAGATATAAAAAACAAAAAGATGACGCAAGAAGAGATAAAAGAATCCGAAATTTTAAAACAAAGACTTCTTATCACTTCTAAGAAATTAGAAAAACTCCACAAGATATGGCTCTCCGAATATTATCTGGGAATGGCATATCTATTCAACGGAAATATAAAACAGGCAAAATCTCATGCCAGAGCTGGCATAGAGATGAATCCAAACTCCAATGCCTTATGGACACTCTTGCACTTTTGTAATATAAAATTAGCCTCTAAAAAAACAGGAAAACCTGTTGTTTATTTTCTTCCTTCTAAAAAAGAGGTAGAACTTTTGAGAAAATCATTTGAAGAACAGATAAAAAGATTTAAATAAAACCAGAACGCTTGACTTTCAATATGTCAAAGTTTATTGTGTGTAGGAATTGAGAAATGAGTAAAAAAAGGGTTGAGATTCTCATAGAGGCGTTGCCCTACATAAGAAAGTTTTACGAAAAGGTATTTGTAATTAAATATGGGGGTAGTGCCCGGAAAGAATTGGAGAGCTTTTGTGAAGATGTTGTTCTCCTGAAATATGTAGGAATAAACCCTGTAGTGGTGCATGGTGGTGGACAGGAAATAAGTGAAACACTAAATAAGTTGAGGATGACAACGACTTTCCATAAGGGATTGAGGGTAACCGATGAGAAAACGATGGAAATAGTAACTATGGTTCTGGCAGGCAAGATCAACAAACAAATTGTAGCATCTATAAACAGTATAGGTGGAAAGGCAATCGGTATAAGTGGAACAGACGGAAAACTTATAAGAGCAAGGAAAAAGACTACAGATGTAAATCTGGGATATGTAGGAGAAATCGCAGGCATTGACCCTTTACCTGTAGTAACCATCTCTAAAGCCGGATACATCCCTGTAATTTCTCCCATTGGTTCTGGTGAGGATGGTAAAGATTACAATATCAATGCAGATACAGTGGCAAGTGGAATAGCCATAAGCTTAGAAGCAGAAAAACTCATTTATCTTACAGATACGGATGGAATAATGGATAAAGATGGAAACAGGGTTTCTTCTCTCACCGCAGAACAAGCAAGATTCTTTATAGAAAAAAACATAGTGCAGGGAGGAATGATTCCTAAACTGGAAGGTGCTATCGGTGCAGTTAAAGCAGGTGTAAAAAAATGTCACATTATCAACGGCAAAAAGAAACATGCCCTCTTAGAAGAGATATTCACTAAAAGTGGTGTGGGAACGGAAATATGTCTGAATTAAGAAAGGATTTTTTATCCGAAAGATGGGTAATTATCTCTACTGAAAGGGGGAAAAGACCAACGGATTTTAAGGTAGAGAAGACAAAAAGGAAGGGTGGTTTTTGTCCTTTTGATCCAGGAAATGAGAAATATGTCCCACCAGAGATATATGCAGTGAGAAAACCGGGAAGTGCCCCGAATGATCCCAACTGGGAACTGAGGGTAGTGCCAAACAAATTCCCTGCACTGGGGATTGAAGGAGAACTGGGCAAGCGTGGTATAGGCATGTACGATATGATGAATGGCATAGGAGCACATGAAGTGATAATTGAAACACCCAACCACGATGAAACAATAGATACCATGCCTCTTCATAGGGTGAAAAATATTGTTATTGCATATAAGGAGCGCATTGCCGACCTGCATAAAGACAGAAGAATGAAATATGTTTTAGTATTCAAGAATTTCGGTGCTTTAGCTGGTGCCTCCTTAGAGCATTCCCATTCTCAACTCATTGCCCTCCCTATTTTACCCAAGAGGGTAAGTGAAAATTTAAAGGGAACAGAAAGATATTTTGGATACAGGGACAGATGTCCAATGTGCGACATGCTACAGCAAGAGCTTTATTCACAGGAAAGAATTGTTGAGGAAAACGACAGTTTTGTATCTCTATGTCCTTTCGCCTCCCGTTTCCCCTTTGAAATGCAAATAATACCCAGGGAACACCAAACCCATTATGAACAGCAGGACGAGAAAACATACGATGATTTTGCGAAAATTTTAAAATCTACGATAAAAAGATTGTCTAAAGCCTTAGATAACCCCCCTTACAACCTTGTTCTTCAGAATGCACCGTTTACAGAAAAGTGTGACGAATACTACCATTGGTTTTTAGAAATTATGCCCAGACTGACGCGGATAGCAGGCTTCGAATGGGGAAGTGGATTTTATATCAATCCCACACCACCAGAGGAAGCAGCAAAATTTCTGAAAAATCTCACTATTGATCAGGAGGAGTTATGAAAATTTTACTGGTCTCACCAGAAATTTTTCCTTTTTCTAAGACGGGAGGACTGGCCGATGTAGCAGGAGCATTGCCCAGGGCTCTACAGAAAAATGGCATGGAAGTGAAACTTATCTCACCAAAGTATAGGTGTGTAACGGAAAAGGATTTCTCCTTGGAACCAGTAATCGGAGACCTGAAAGTGCCGATAAAGAATACAATAGAAAGTGCTTCTCTATGGAAAACAGATTACAATGGAATGGAAGCCTACTTTATAGGGAAAGATGTGTATTACAACAGGGAAGGGTTGTACGGAATAGAAGGAAGAGATTATGAAGACAATGCAGAAAGATTTGCATTTTTCTGTAGAGCTGTTATTGAATCCTGCAGGCAAACAGGATACAAACCGGACATCATTCACTGCAATGACTGGCAATCGGGACTCATACCTGCATACCTGAAAACCCTGTACAAAGATGACCCATTCTTCCACCATACAAAAACTGTGTTTACAATCCACAATATCGGCTACCAGGGCTTGTTTGAACCCGGTCTTTTACCCATGACAGGCTTGCCCCAGAGTGTTTACAATATGGAAGAATTGGAATTCTATGGAAAGATAAATTACCTGAAGGCAGGCATAGTCTTTTCGGACATTATAACCACCGTAAGCAAAACTTATGCAGAAGAGATACAAACCAAAGATTACGGAGCGGGATTGGATGGTGTTTTGAGAAAGAGAAGAAAAGATTTATATGGCATAATGAATGGGATTGATTATGAAAAATGGAATCCTCAAACAGATCCCTTAATTTATGTAAACTATACATACAGAAAAATATCCGCACGAAAGAGAAATAAAAAAAATCTGCAAAAAGAGATGAAACTCGCATATAGAGATTACCCATTGATAGGAATAATCAGTAGACTTGCCACACAGAAAGGAATAGACATTGCTGTTTCTGCTATGCAAACATTACTAAAAAAGCACCAGGTGGAGTTTATTATCCTGGGTGAAGGAGACAGGCAATATGAAGATGCATTGCAAAGTATCTCCAGAAAATATAAAAATAGGGTATCTGTAAATATAGGATTTGATGAGGCACTGGCCCACAAAATATACGCATCCTGCGATTTCTTCCTTATGCCTTCTCTATATGAACCATGTGGATTAGGTCCTCTTATTGCTTACAGGTATGGCGCTATTCCTGTAGTAAGAGCAACAGGCGGACTAAAGGACAGTGTAAAGAATTTTAATCCTAAAAAGAAAGAAGGCACCGGTTTCTCATTCAGAGCATACACCGAAGATGCCCTTTACAGGACTATGGAAAAAGCACTATACTTATACAACAATGATAAAGAGACATTAAATAAAATAATAAAACAGGATATGAAGATGGATTGGTCATGGGAAGAACAAGCTAAGAAATATATTAGGTTATACAGAAGAGCAATAAAAAGATGAGAGAAACAGATTACTTTAAGCTTTTATACGAAGCAGGCATAGCAATAAGCTCTACTGATAATATAGAACAGCTGTTTCATATTATTCTCACTTCCGTGACACTGGGTGATGGCCTGGGATTTAACAGGGCTGCTCTTTTTCTGGTGGATAAAAAAGAAGGCATAATCAAAGGTGTTCTGGGTGTTGGCCCAGATTCTGCAAAAGAAGCTGCCCGTATATGGGATGGATTGAAAAATTTAAACTTAAAAGGAAAAATGAGTGAATGGCTTTTGAATGAAATAAACATAGAAGCACAAAACAAAAGCAAATTTTGCAAAGAAGTGCAGAGTATCCAGTATCGCATAGAAGAAAGTCCTATCGTTCAAAAGCTCTTACAGACAAAACAACCGATACTGCTAAAAGCCGGACAAGAAAAAGAGATAGACAGGCAGATAACGGATAAAATAATCCTGGAGGAGTTTGCGATTTCTCCTCTCATCTCCAGGAGCAACCTTATTGGATTTATGCTTGTAGACAACTTCTTCAACAAGAAACCCATCACGGAAGATGACCTCAATATACTTTTACTCTTTTCCAATCGTGTGGCGATAGCCATAGAAAATCTGTTAAACATTGAAGAATACAAACAATTAAACAGAATGCTTATATCTATTCAAACCCGGCTTCTCCAGGATGAATCTCTAAAAAAATTGGGAGCAGCAACAGCATCGGTAATTCACGAAGTCAAAAATGTTCTGCTGGGCATTTCCGGGTTCTTCAATCGATTAAAAGAATATATCCCTGAAGACGAGGGAAAAGCAACGAGATATGTAGAAATAATTGAAAAGGAACTGCAGCGATTGGACAGACTGGTGATAGATATAAGCAGATTTTCTAAAACCTCAACAAAGAGTGTGCAAACCTACTTTGATATAAATCAGATCGTACAAAATGCGATAAAATTGGTCAAAGAGCAGACAACAAACAAAGATATTGAATTTCAATGCTTGCTGGATAAAGATGCAAAACAGTGTTATGGCAATGCAGACCGTATAGAGCAAGTGTTATTGAATCTACTGAATAATGCAGTTGATGCGCTGAGATTAAAAAGAATGGGAAAGATAATGGTAAAAACGGGCACAGATGACAAATATGTATCCGTGAGTGTTCAGGACAATGCAGGAGGCATTAATTTAGATGTAATGCCACATATCTTTAAACCCTTTTACACCACAAAATCCGATGGGACAGGACTGGGTCTTTCCATTGTGAAACAGATCGTTCAGGAACACAACGGAAAAATAGAAATAGATAACAAAATAGGAGAAGGTGTTACATTTACCATCAAATTGTTGAAGGAGAAATCAAATGAAAAAGAAGATTTTAGCGATAGACGATGAAGAGAGTATCTGCCTGCTCTACGAGGAGGAATTTAAGGATGAAGGATACGATGTAATTACGGCAAGGACAGGAAAAGAGGCAATTGAGCTCTTTGAAAAGGAAAAACCAGACCTGGTAATCCTGGATATAAACATGCCAGAGATGACAGGTATTGAAATTCTGAGGATACTCAAGGAAAAATCTCCCAAGACACCAGTTATTATGTCCACCGCCTATAGCCACTACAAACAGGACTTCACCGTATGGGCAGCAGATGCTTACATCATCAAATCACCGGACCTTACAGAGCTAAAGCAAAAGGTAAAAGAACTTTTACCTACTTGAAGTTATATGGATAATGGAAGATACCTTCTTCCGTAATAATAGCGGAAACAAACTCTGCATTTGTAATATCAAAAGAGAAATTAAGTGTTTTTGAACCCTGTGGTGCAACAGCACAATCTTTAATCCGTGTTATTTCGCTGTCACCTCTTATTTCTATGGGAATGTCCTTTCCGGATGCAATGCTTTTGTCTATGGTTTCAAAAGGGGCAACTACGAAAAAGGGCACCTTAAACCTCTTTGCTACGGTAGATAAAGAAGCAGTGCCAATTTTGTTTGCCACATCACCATTTCTTGCAATTCTATCCGCTCCAACAATTACACAATCCACCAGACCTCTATCCATCAACATACAACATGCACCATCTACAACAATCCTGTAGGGAATATCCAATTTTTTTAACTCCCATGCTGTTAATCTGGATCCCTGCAAAAAGGGACGCGTTTCATCCACTATCACCGTTATGTCCTTGTTTTTTTCCCATAGTTTTCTAATTACTCCCAATGCTGTTCCATATCCACCTGTAGCCAGTATACCTGTATTACAGTGGGTAAGGATACGCCTTTTATCACTTAAATAATCTGCTCCTGTTTCAGCCATCCTTTCTTCCATTTCTCTTTCCCTCTCCCACAAAGATATCGCCTTTGCCCTTAACTTATTCTTCAATTTATGTTCCGGTAAAATGTTAAATTCATTGATGCATTTTTCCATTTCATCCATTGCCCTAAACAGGCTTACAGCCGTGGGTCGGGTCTGAGAAATTCTGCCTTTAGCCTCATAAAACCGGGAAAACATATCCTGTTTTGTTTCCGCATCTTTTATGGATAGATAAATACCAAAAGCAGCAGCAATACCTATTAAAGGGGCACCACGCAAAACCATGTTATCTATGGCATATGCTATATCCTTGTAGGTCTTTGCTTCAAAATACTCTTCTTTTGAAGGCAACTTTCTCTGGTCCAATATGTATAAAACATCATCAACAAATCTTATTGCTTCATAACCAGTCATTTTCCATATACCACCGAGCTGTTTCTTTGAAGCCTTTTTCAATTGTATAGGAAGGAACAAAACCCGTCTTTAAAAAGAGGCGAAATGAATTGCATACCCATTTTTTCTGCACAAAATCCCTCATCTTATCTACGGTAAGAACAGGTTCATATTTAAAAATTTTGGAAAAGACTCTGGAGCAGTAAGCAAGAACATAAGGTGAAAACTCGGGAAATCTTATTACCTTCCCCTTCACATTCACACTGTCGAGTAAAACCCGAGCGGCATATCCCCAGGTATAGATGTGATTATCCGAAAGCTGAAAAATCTCTGGTTCAGGACTGTTTCTGTCTATGAGCAGACTTATCGCTTTTGCCACATCTTTTACATAAACAAGACTGATATACCTTTCTCTTCTCAAAATAGGGACTGTACCCTTTTTAGCCATCTTAAAATAGAAATACATCTCTCTATCGTAAGGACCGTAGATGACTGCCGGTCTAATAATGCTTATCTGCAATCCATCTTTATGTTGCAAGAGTTTCTTCTCAGCCAGAAGTTTTGACCTTCCATAATGAGAAACAGGATTTTCAACAGAAAGACTGCTCACATATATAATCTTTTTAACACCACATAATTGCGAGGCACGGGCTAAATTCTCCGTTCCTGTAACATTGGATGTGTAAAATTCGCTATTTTCATTTGTTTTTATAAGACCTGCTATGTGAATGACAACATCTATACCTTTTAGGGCAGAATATACCTTTTCCCTATCTCTCAGATCCGCTATACGCAATTCAACGTTCTTCCCCCATATCTCTTCTGCTTTTTCTCTATTTCTGACCAGAGCTATGCATTCCCTGTCTTCTTTACTCAACCTGTCTATAACATTTCTACCCACAAAGCCCGTGGCACCCGTTATGAGTATTTTTACCTTTTCCACCACACTCTCACCGCTTTTACACCCGCTTTATACTTTATTTCCAGCTCACCCTTGTATGCTCTTGCCAGAGCCTTCCCTATGCGAGCAGCTAAATGTTCAAATGTAGTGTAGATAACCATCTTTCCCTTCTCTACATCTTCTTCTATCTTTCCCACTCTTCTTAAGGGATTTACCCTTTGCGTCTTTTCTTCTTCATTTCTTATGAGATTTTTAATCTCCTCGTTTTTTGTTCTTACCAGATCACTATTTATGCGCAACACTCCAGCAAAATACTTATCCCTTATACATCTGCAGGCAGGACACAGCTCCATATTCACTTCTCCTTCCGGTTTTTCTTCCAATCTTTTCCACTTTCCGCCTGTAAATACCAATCCACATTCAGGGCAAACTGTGGGTTCCTTGTACTTTTTATTTTTCAAATATAACCGTCCCCTTGCAGGATACAAATTCGTTTTCATTTCTCTCTCCCGAAAAAATTGATTATTGAAAGTATATATTAAGCATTATATAATTTCAACGGATGTTTAAAAGACATACTTTTTTGTTGTTACTGTCCTTTATATTCCTTTCTTCATGTGCAACAACCAACCCTGCACAGAATAAGAGAGAATCGCTTATCTATTATGAAATGGGAAGAAACATTGTCTATCATAAAGACATAAAAGCCTTGCCTCAAGCCTTCACCTATCTTGAGCATGCAAGAAAGCTGGATCCTTCCAACCCACAAATATATTACATGATAGGTATGGCTTATAGGTTAAGGGGAGAAAGAGAGAAGGCAAAGAACTATTTCTTGCAGGCAATAGAAAGGGATAAGAAATTTGGAGATGCCTATAATGCTCTGGGAATAGCCTATGCAGAGGACAATGAATTTGAAAAAGCCATACAGTGTTTTACAAAGCTTATAGATGATCCCACTTATCCTCATCCAGACCTGGCTTATTACAACAGAGCCAGCGTCTATATGAAATTGAAGAATTATGAAAAGGCAGAAGAGGACCTTGAGGATGCCATTGCTTTTTCAAATGGAGAAAACAGAGATTACTTACAGGCTTTGTCTTTTTTATACATAGCTAAAAAAGATTACTGGAAAGCTCTTATTACAATGAACAAGATAGCAGAGAAATTCGGTATGACTGATGACATAAAATATTACAAAGGGTATTGTTATCTAAAACTATCCCTGCGGAAAAGGGCAGAAAACATACTTCATTCAATAGATAAAAAAAGCCCTTTCTATAAAAGAGCATGTGAACTTCTCAAAAACAGGTAACCGCCATTCAGGCACTTTCTACTTTGTTCTTGAGAGTGCCTACACCCTCTATAGAAATTTCTACCTCATCACCTGCATTGAGAGGACCTACACCCTCCGGTGTCCCGCTCGCTATCACATCACCTGGCAAAAGCGTCATGATTTTAGAAATATAAGAAACAAGCTCATAGACATTGAATATCATATGAGATGTAAATGAATCCTGTTTTATCTTTCCGTTTACATATGTAACAATGTGAAGATTTAAGGGATCTACATCTGTTTCTACCACATCTCCTATGGGACAGAAGGTATCAAAACCCTTAGCCCTGGTCCACACTCCATCTGACCTCTGTAAGTCTCTTGCAGTTACATCGTTGACAATGGTATATCCAAATATACAATCTTTAGCTTCCTCTACATCCACATTTTTAGTGATTTTTCCTATAACAATCCCCAGTTCCCCTTCATAATCAACCCTTTTTGACATATGGACTGGATATATGATTGCCTCTCCTGTTCCTATAACACTGGTGGAAGGTTTCATAAATATCTTCGGTGCAGCAGGCTTTTTATCTTTCATCTCTCTTATGTGCCCGGCATAATTTAAACCTATACCTATAATCTTTGAAGGCGTAACAGGACTTAGAATTTTTACCTCTTCAAGGCTATATATCTTTTTGGTGTATATTAAAGGTTTTTCAAAAGGTAGCCCCGAAATTTCTGCAATATCTTTTCCATTCAAAACACCGTAGCTGATTTTATCATCCCTTTCAAATCTCACGAATTTCATAACATCTCTCCTTACATTTCAAACATATTTTCACCTTTAATTTACATCATATATGTTCTACAATATTAACACAGTCTTAAAATGAATGTAAGAGGGTCTTCTGTTTAATATGTATAGTTTTAAGTTGCCTGTTAGAAAATTCATTGTTTCACTGAAATTCATCAAAAAACACTATCTGCCAGATTTTTCAGGTATAATTCTGAGAAGTGCGTTTGGTGTTGCTTTAAAGAGGGTATCCTGCATCTTTAGAGGCAGAGATTGTAAACATTGCCCTTTAAGAGATAGCTGCACCTGGATTTACCTTTTTGAAACACCTATTGAGAAAAATAATCGTTATTTGAAAGGGAGAAATTACGCACCACATCCCTTTGCTTTAACCCCATTACATTCAACAGATAACAGTCTTGTTTTTGAGCTTTTACTTGTGGGAAAAGGCATAAATCATTTACGCTGGATATGCGCTGCATTTTCCATCCTGCAGGATATGGGAATAGGGAAAAGGAGGGTAAAATTCAAAATAGAGGATATTAAGGAATATTTACCAGACGGAACAAAAAAATCTGTTCTGAGTGATTTTGATTATGATAAAAAACCATTTTTACTGGAAGATTTTGTTGAATATCGTCTGAGAAATTTTAACAAGGATAAGTTGAATGTCCATTGCATTACACCTCTAAGGATAAAAGATAGAGGAAAATACACAGACCAGATTACATTCCCTGTCTTTTACAGGGCATGCCAGAGAAGAATAAGGATATTATCTGAATTTAACGGTGCAAAATACAGATATATTGAGGATATACGGGACGATATAGGTGCTTATCTGCAAAACAGTCGCTGGTATGAGCTTGCAAGGTATTCCGTAAGACAGAGAACATATATGAATATGGGCGGTGTGGTGGGAGACATCTCGTATATCGGGAATTTTAAAGAGTATCTCCCTGCAATCTTTGCAGGGGAATTCCTATGCATAGGTAAAAATACAAGCTTTGGATTGGGGAGGTTTGAAGTAAAATGAAAATTCCTGAATATATTAAAAACTGTTGAAATTTTATCCCATTCATTGTATCCTGCTACATATCTTAAGCTGGAGGGGTGAAGATGAAGAGGATATGGTTTGTGATAATCACTATTTTAACAGTAACATGTTTTTCTGGTGTTAAGGGATATGGTGCTGATAACTCCATAGAGCTTGTCTACAGTAATTTCTTTCCACCTGTCCATGTGCAGTCTCAATTAGCGGAATCATGGATTAAAGAGATTGAAAAACGAACCAATGGAAGGGTGAAATTCAGTTACTTTCCGGGCGGAACCCTGTTAAAAGGCCCACAGATTTACGATGGAGTTTTAAAAGGTATTACTGATATAGGAATGTCCTGTTTTGCTTATACCAGAGGAAGATTTCCCGCTATGGAGGCAATTGATCTACCCTTAGGTTATCCAAGCGGTAAAGTAGCGACACAGGTAATTAATAAATTTTATGAAAAGTTTCAGCCAGAAGAACTCAAAGGGGTTAAAGTGCTCTATCTCCATGCTCATGGACCGGGATTGCTCCATACCAGAAAACCCGTTCATAAAATGGAAGATTTAAAGGGAATGAAGATAAGATGCACAGGATTTAGCGCTAAAGTGGCTAAGGCACTGGGAGCAGTGCCAGTTGCAATGGGACAGGGTGATGCATACGAAGCCTTAAGAAGAGGTGTAGTGGATGGGACCTTTACTCCTGTTGAAACCTTGAAAGGTTGGAGGCAGGCTGAGGTGATAAAATATACCATCGATTGCAAGGACATTGGCTACACCACAGGAATGTATGTTGTCATGAATAAGCAGAAGTGGGCATCCCTGCCAGAGGATGTTAAAAAGGTATTCATAGAGGTAAGCAAAGAATGGATTGTAAAACATGGGAAAGCATGGGATGAAAGTGACGAAGAAGGATACGAGTATAGTTTGAGCAGGGGCAATAAAGTTATTGAACTCAGTCCTGAAGAAAGTGCCCGATGGGTAAAAGCGGTAAGGCCGGTGATCAATGAATACATCAAGGAAGCCAAAGCCAAAGGGCTGCCCGGAGATGAATATATAAAAACCATAAAGAGCCTTATTGAGAAATCCGGTAGTCAATAAAGAGAAGAAAATTGCATGGATTTTTTCGGTTTACAAAGGGCCTTTCCACAACACTTAACGTTTTTGCAGCTGTAGCTTTAATTTTAATGACAGTGCTTGTGTGCACCGATGTAGTTTTGCGCATTTTCGGTCGTAGCATCTTAGGCACCTATGAAATTGTGGGCTTTTTGGGAGCCATAGTGAGTGCCTTTGCCCTTCCTCAAACCACCCTGGATAAAAAACATGTAAGTGTGGAAGTTTTAATCAACCACTTTCCCGCACATTTTAAAAGAACAACCCGTATCCTTGCAGACTTGTTAGCCCTGTGCCTGTTTGGATTTATAACCTATGCTGGAATTGCTTATGGTTACGATCTTAAAGTAAGTCACGAGACTTCCATGACCCTCCGGCTACCTGTTTTCCCCGTTTTATATGGAATCGCTTTTTCATCTTTTGTGGTAATGCTCGTTTATTTAAGAGATTTAATTTTGGTATTCAAAAAGGATAAGGCAAAACAGTGAACACCCTTGTCGGTATTGCTGGAATAGTCTTGCTTATTTTTCTCCTTTTCTCCGGTATGCCCGTAGGATTCCTTATGGCTCTTCTGGGATTTGCTGGTTTCAGCTGCGTAATTTCCATTAAAGCGGGCCTGGGAATAGTTATTAAGGATATATTTGGTGTTTTCAGTTCTTACAACCTCACTGTTATTCCCCTTTTCATTCTCATGGGGCAAGTTGCATTTCATGCTGGCATTGGCAGGCGTTTATATGATGCTGCTTACACTTTATCGAAACATCTACCCGGGGGATTGGCTATAGCCACTATTGGTGCCTGTGCCAGTTTTGCTGCTATCTGTGGTTCAACCAACGCCTCTGCTGCAACCATGACAACTGTAGCATTACCAGAGATGAAAAGATATGGGTATGATATGAAATTAGCCACAGGAACTATTGCCGCAGGTAGTAGTTTGGGAATCATGATACCACCCAGCGTCATTTTCATTATTTATGGTATTATGACCCAACAATCCATCGGCAAATTATTTGTGGCTGGTATCGTTCCGGGCATTCTAATAGCTCTTTTATTCATTGTTACCATTTATGCTTGGGTAAAACTAAAACCTGGTGTAGCTCCTTATAAACAGAATAATTCTGGATGCGCAAAGCTGGATGTGCTGATTGGTGTAGCTGAAAGCATCTTTTTGTTCCTGTTAGTAATGGGAGGATTGTTTGCCGGATTCTTCACCCCTACGGAGGCAGGTGCTATAGGAGCAGGTGGAGCTATTCTGCTGTCCGTATTAAGAAAAAACCTCACCTGGTCTAAATTCATACAGGCTGTTTTAGAAAGTACAAAAATCTCCTGTATGGTGCTGGTTATTGTAGCCGGAGCAACTATTTTTGGCCATTTTCTGGCCATTACCCGCCTTCCATTCACCTTGGCTAACTGGGTAACTGGTCTTCCCCTACCGCATAGTTTTATTATGATAATCATTATCCTCCTCTATTTCGTTTTAGGCTGTTTTATCGACGCTTTAGCCCTCATTCTTTTAACTATACCCATCTTTTATCCGGTCATTATAACGATGGGCTATAATCCCATCTGGTTTGGAGTGCTCATTGTTCTCGTAACACAGATAGGAGTTATTACACCTCCGGTGGGTGTAAATGTTTATGTAGTAAGTGGTATTGCGAAAGGTATTCCATTGGAAACTATTTTTAAGGGCGCTTTCCCTTTTTTACTATCCCTGCTTATATGTGCACTGCTTCTGGTTCTTTTTCCCCAAATTTCCCTATTCTTGCCAGGATTGATGAAATAATTCTATTTTAACAGGTGATGAAATATTGCCATCCTTACAAATACGCCATTTTCTACCTGCTTAAGGATTAAAGAGTGAGGATGACATAAAAGAGAGTCGTCTATTTCTACATTCCTATTTACCGGTCCAGGATGAAGAAGGTATGCATTTCCTACCTCTTTCAATGCAAAATACTTGTAATATTCAGATAAAGAAGGAATAGAACTTCTGCTTTTTCTTTCCAGTTGTATTCTTAAAAGCATAATGAAATCTCTATCTGTGCATGCTTCCTTCAGGCTTTTAGCTATTCTTACTCCCAGTTTTTCTATTTGAGGAGGAATCATGGTTTGTGGTCCGAACACCATCACATCATTTTTAAACATTCTCTGTAAAAAGATATTTGATCTGGCCACCCTGCTATTTAAAACATCTCCAATAATAGATAGTTTTATCCCCTCCATTTTCTTCTCTATTTCCCACATTGTAAATAGATCTAATAAGGCTTGCGAAGGATGTTCAAACGTCCCATCTCCAGCATTTATAACAGGAATTGAGGTATTCCTGCTCAAAAAGAGTGGAAAACCAGAATCCGGATGGCGAACGACAAATACCGCTGGATGCATCTGTTCCAGGTTTCTTACCGTATCCTTTACCGTTTCTCCCTTTTTCAGGCTGGACATTTTCGTATCTATGTTTATTACCTGTCCGCCTAAATTTTTAGCGGCTATTTCAAAAGAGGTGCGAGTGCGGGTGCTCGCTTCAAAGAATATACTGATTACTGTTTTTCCCCGCAAGATCTTTTCAAATTCCGCTTTCTTACAAAATGCTTCTTTATAAGCCTTTGCCGTCTGTAATATAGAGATTACATCCTCTTTATTTAGAAAGCTTATTCCCAGCAGGTTTTTCATGTTTTCCCCACATCACGGTGAAAGGTGTTTACCACAAACCCTTTTTTCTGTAAGAATTTACTCATATACTCCACAATGGCTACCGATCTATGTTTTCCTCCTGTGCAGCCATAAGAAAGAGTAAAATAACTTTTTCCCTCTTTTTCGTAAAGGGGAAGTAGAAAAGACAAAAGTTCTTCACTCTTTTTTAAAAATATCTGCGTTTCTTTTTTGTTGATTACAAATTCATATGTCTTCTCATCCTTTCCTGTAGTATCCCTCAGTTCCTTTATAAAAAATGGATTGGGCAAGAATCGAACATCAATCACCATATCGCTTTCTACCGGTATACCATACTTAAACCCGAAAGAGATAAGCGTTAAAATGATCTTTTTCTCTGTTCCTTCTTTTAGAAATTCTTTCTTTAGAATTTCACCGAGGAGCTGCGGGGTAAGATGAGAGGTATCTATAACTGCATCAGCGAAGGGTTTTATCCTGTTCATGATTGTTTTTTCCTCAGTAATAGCCTGTGATAGAAAAATATTCCTGCCTATGGTAAGGGGGTGGGTTCTTCTTGTTTCCTTAAACCTTGAAATTATTGTTTCATCCTGCGCTTCAAGGTAAACAATCTTTCTGTGAAGCTTTTTTTCGTCTAAAAAATGCATCAGCTTTATGAATTCTTCTATTTCGCCACTCCTTATATCTATTACCAATGCAATCTTGGGTACCGGTGTCTTGCTGTATTCCAGCATCTGAACAAATGCAGGAAAGAGTGCAATGGGAAAGTTGTCCATGGCAAGAAAACCGGCATCCTCCAGTATCCTCAATGCTGTGCTTTTCCCTCCGCCTGAAAGACCTGTAATAATGGCAAATCTTGTGTCTATCATAAGCCTGTTTTATCCTTCTCCGTGAATCTTTCGTAAATCTCCTTTGCATCTTTCGCATCTAATATACTTTTTATAAATTGTTTATCCTTTGATACTTTTGCCACCGCAGCCAGTGCCTTTAAGAGTTTTATTGGTTTTCCTATAGGGGAAAGGAGAACAAAAAAGAGTCTTACCGGTTTATTGTCTACGGCATTAAAATCTATTCCCGTTTTATTTCTAAACACCCCCCCTATAACCCTATCCACCATATCTGTCTTTGTATGGGGAATGGCAAAACCATTGCCAATACCTGTTGTGCCCAAAGTTTCCCTTTCTTTCAGAAATTCTTTCAGCTTTTCTTTGTCTATAGAGGGATATTTTTTTGAGAAGGCAGAAGCTATCGTTGAAAAGAGACTATCTGCTCCATCCACATTCACATCGCATATCAGTTCCTTATCCAGGAATTCATCTACTTTCATCTCGTTTCAATTAGCCCATAATTTCCATCTGTTTTGCAAAAAAGAATGCTTACCTTCCCGTTTTCTACATTTTCAAAAACCATGAACTGCTCTTTTGCAGCCTCCAGATATGTTACTGCCTCCTCTACTGACATTGGCCTCAGGGTGAAATTCTCCATAATTATCCGGGGTTCTGTGGTTATCTCTGTCTTGCTTGCCGTTATTTTTCTTCTATCTTCGTACCGTTCTTTCAATCTTCTCAACTGCCTTTCCAGCACTTCGTAAACAAGGTCTACAGAGGTATACATGTCCTTGCTTGTCTCTTTTGCTTTTATGATTTCTCCATCTGCATTGAGTTTTACATCTACAATCTGCCTGTATTTCTCCACACTCAATGTTACCCATATTTCATTTATATCTGTGATTTTCTCCAATCTACTCATCTTCTTTTCTACATATCCTCTTAACGCATCCGTTACTTCTATATTTTTCGCAGTAATGCTCAGGTTCATAACTCCTCCTCCATAAAGATTTGCGCCGTATAAAATACATCTCCTCCGATTAACCTACCATATACCTCAAATCTGCATCCATCGCATATCTTTCTTGCTGCCTTTTTAATATTAGAAGGCATTATCATCTTCATATGGCGAAAAGGTGAAAAACAGAAAAGAGATCTGAATTTTCTTCTTATATTGACAAAGTGAAAGGGATTGAGTAAGAGAAAGATAATCGTTTTTCTGGTAACCCTTTTAGCTTCCTTCAGCACTTTGATGCTTTTTTTCATGAATTCAAAAGATGTAACAAATAATGCAATATCAAAGCTTTTATCTCTGAAGGGAAGGAAATGTGCATCTGCTCTCACACCGGTTATACCTTTAAGATGGGTAAGCCTTAACATTTGCCATGCCTTATCCACCCCCACCACCTGAAAACCTTCCCTCTTGAGCAGGCGAGAAAAATAACCCGTTCCACAACCTATTTCCAAAATACTCATCCCTCTGAAATCCTTTAAGAGCGAAAGCAAAGCATTGATTTCTCTTCTGGCAACCTTTTTCCCTTCTTTCTCATACCAGCTTTCATAGTTTTTCGCGCCTGTGTCACTTAGCGAATCATAGAGGTTACTCATTCAGTTTTTCTTTTACTGAACCTACTTTTCCTTCCATGGATAGCTTTTTATCTATTCTTTCGTCTATATGTATATGCATGGATACCCTTTTTAAACCTATTTCAAACATATGTTTGTATATAGCTTTCACTGTTTCGAATATTTCATCTATTTCACCTTCTAAAACGGTATCCGCAGGTGTAAGCTGATGTTTTATTCCCTTCTCTTTGATAACTTTATGCACTTCTGCCACATACTTGCTTACGCTGGGAGAACCTGTACCAAGAGGTGTAACTACCAACGAAGCAACAGCCATAAATCACCTCCTATAAAAATTTTTCCATCCACCAGGCAGTATATCCCCATTCATTTTCTGTATTATACTTTTCGCCTTTCTGTTCACCATCTTCTTTTCTATTCATATCAAACTCTATACCATCTACATTCATGTTTTCATCCGTTAAAATTTTATACGCAAGTATTATCTTTCTAAATGATTCTTCATCCCCACCTTTATCCGGATGATGCCTTTTCGCCATACTTAAAAATTGTTTTCTAATATCTTTCTTTGATGCACCCTTCCTTAAACCGAGAATAGAGAGTGCTTTTTCCTTTAATCTCTCTCTTTTTTTAAGTTCATCCTGAAATGAATAATCGTACACTATAATTCAACCACCGTTTCTTTAAATTTAGTCAGGCTTTCCACTCCACTATCCCCTACCACATATGTATTTTCTATTCCCACCGCTCCTTCTTCAAATACCACCTTTGGTTCAAACGCAAAAACCATTCCACTTTCCAATGGATAGTCCATTCCCCGGGCAATGAATGGATGTTCATCTATTTCCAATCCTACCCCATGTCCTATAAAAGGAACAGGATTGTTGTTAACACCCATGAAATTCTCTTCAAATCCATATTTCTTTGCCCATTTCCATCCGCGCTCATACAGGTCAACCGCCCTTATACCTGCTCTTGCCACATTTTCCATATCCTTCATTACAAAAATGCAGAAGTCTAAAGCTTCTTTCATTTTGGAAGAGAGTTTCCCTACAACAAAGGTGCGCGTCTCATCCGCATAGTATCCATTAAGACTGGTTACATAGTCTACAATAATGGGTTCGTTTTCCTCAATAGTCTTTCTGGATGGTCCCTGAGGAAATACAGGATGAAGACCTCTACCGGATACAGGCACCAGTAGCGTAGAGGGAGAACCACCTGAACATCCGCTTACCACCTGTCCGATAGCCTCACCGCTAAATCCACGCATGCGGTGGAAGGGTATATTTCCCCGTTTTCTGATTTTCATTTCTATCTCAGCCGCTACATCTACTTCCCTCTTGCCCGGTTCTATAATATCTTTTGCTATATTTATAACCTCATCACAGAGTAAAGCACTTTCTCTTATCATCCTCAATTCATAACTGCTTTTTATTCTTCTCTGCCAGCGTATGTCGTCACCTATATCCTTGAATTCAGAGTCTGGAAACAATCTCCGAATATGCAAAAAAATCTTATGCGGTAAAACATCAAATTCCAAGCCTATACAGGAGGAAGGCATCTTTCTGCTCTGTAGCATCTCTCTTATGTCATGAAAGCCTTTTATTTTTACCACTTCCCATGGAGACTCCTGTTTTACCCTTTCCTCTCCTCTTCTTGTAAAACATAGAACATCTCCATCTTTTGATATGAGCAATGTTCCGTTGTATATACTGCCTGCAAAATAGAAGAGATCTACATTCTGTAATATAAGAGCGAAATCTATATCTTTTTCCGTTAGTCTTTGGGCTAACGTTTTCACTCTCTTTTCTAATTCCATATTTTTATTATAGGAATATATGGGTGTAATTCAATCCAAAATCATGGATAAAAACACCTCACCTTTCGCATACCTACCACTTCTAAAGGAGGTAACTCTTCGGTGCATCTTTTTTTTACCTTTTCGCAAATACTCTGGTAAGGACAGCCCTTTACTGCAGGAGAAATTTCCTTTACCTGCAGATGGGTTCTTCTATAATGCATATCTTTCTTGGGAATGGCATTCAAAAGGTATGCGGTGTAAGGATGTAAGGGGTCATCCATTACCTCCTCTGCGTTTCCTTCTTCCACGATCATGCCTTTATGCATTACGATTACTCTACCCTGCATGAGTTTTACTACATTGAAATCATGGGTGATGAGAATCAACGCTACACCATTTTTATTTATATTTTTCAGAAGCCTCAGAACCTGGGCTGAAACGGTTACATCCAGTGAAGAGGTAGGCTCATCTGCAACGATAAGTTTGCTTCCCATGGCTATTGCCATGGCAATAAGTATTCTCTGTTTCATCCCTCCACTCAAACTGTGAGGATAGGTTTTTAGAATCCTCTGTGTATCCTCCAGCCCTACAGCTATTAAGGACTCTTCTATTTTCCTTTTTGCCTCACCCTCAGAAAATTTTCTTAAAGCGGGAATTTCTCTCATCTGCTTATATATGGTAAATACAGGGTCTAAGGATTCACCCACATTCTGTGGCACAAGAGCAACCTGTTTTCTTACCTCTATAATTCCTTTTACTTCCAGACCATATACTCTGTGTAGACCCACCATAATATGTGCCAGTGTGGATTTTCCTGCCCCGCTTTCTCCTATGATGTTCAATATTTCTCTTTCTTTTATAGAAAGATCTATGTGATGGAGAACAGCTTTTTCCCCGTAATATGCGCAGAGACCTTCAGTATGGATTATCTCCATATTCTCTTTTCAGTTTATCCCTGTAGGTGTTGATCTTTTCTCTCAGTTTTTTGTCACCTAAGGCAAGTATCTGTATGGCAAACAGGGCGGCATTTTTAGCTCCCTGTTTTCCGATACTCATTGTTCCCACGGGAATACCTGATGGCATTTGAACAATGGAAAGGAGAGCATCCAGACCCTGAAGCGGACCACATTCCACCGGGACACCGATTACCGGCAATGTAGTGTAGGAGGCAATAATTCCTGGTAGATGGGCGGATAAGCCGGCAATTGCGATAACAACAGAAAAATCCTTTTCTAAGTTCTGAGATAGAAAAGCTGTTTTCTGTGGTGATCTGTGAGCGGATGAGATAAATACCTTATACTCCACTCCAAAATCCTCAAGCATCTTCTTTGCCTCTTCTACCAAAGGAAGATCGCTCTTACTACCTGCAAATATTGCAACCCTCATCTTAATCTCCATAAGGCTTTATTGCCGATATCCTTCCTGTAGTGCATTCCTTCAAAATGTATCTTTTCTACAGCCTCATACACTCTTTTCTGTGCAACTGCAAACTCTTCTGCATAAGATGTAATACCCAGCACCCTTCCTCCATTTGTTACTATTTTTCCTTTATCTCTTTTTGTTCCTGCATGGAATACATATACATCTTCCATCTTTTCTACATCTTCTAATCCCCGGATGACTTTGCCCTTTTTATACTTTCCAGGGTAACCACCAGAAGCCAGCACCACACACACACTGTATCCATTTTTCCACTTTATCTGCGTCTTTTCTATGCCCCCCTCAATAGAAGAGAGCAAAACAGGCAAAAGTTCGCTTTCCATAAGCATCGTCATGGGTTGTGTCTCTGGATCACCAAAACGGCAGTTGAACTCCAGCACATAAGGTTCATTATCCTTAATCATCAATCCGGCATAAAGCACACCTTTGTACTTTATTCCTTCCTGTTTCAATCCTTCAATAGTAGGATGGATTATCCTCCCCATTATCTTCTGATAGAGTGTTTCATCTATTAGAGGGGCAGGTGCATATGCACCCATACCACCAGTATTCGGTCCTTTGTCTTCATCGAACACAGGTTTATGGTCCTGAGCACCAATCAAAGGAAGCACCTCTTCGCCATCACTTATAGCAAAGAAAGATGCCTCTTCTCCACTGAGTTTTTCTTCCACCACAACCCTTTTTCCCGCTTCACCAAATCTTTTCTTTATAAATATATTATCTAATGCCCTATCCAGCTCATCGCTGGTATGAACAACAAAGGTTCCCTTTCCTGCACACAGTCCATCCGCCTTGATTACGATGGGCAAGCCATGTTTTTCTACATATGCCTCTGTATCCAGTATATTGCTGAATACACGAAAGTCAGCAGTGGGAATATTGTGCCTGCGCATGAATTCTTTGGCAAAAACTTTACTTGACTCAATAACGGCGGCTCTTTTACCGGGCCCGAAGACCTTTATCCCTGATTTAGACAACTCATCTACAATACCTACGGCAAGAGGATCTTCTGGTCCTACCACCACTAAATCTATCTTTTTCTCAATACAAAAAGTCTTTATCTCTGATATTCTTTCTGGCGAAATATTTACATTCTGAGATAATTTTTCCGTGCCTGCATTTCCTGGAGCAGTAAAGAGATTTTTTATCCCTTTACTTTCTTTTAATTTATATACCAGGGCGTGTTCCCTTCCTCCTCCACCAACAACCAAAACATTCATTCCATACCTCCGAAGTATTTATAACATTGAAGAGGTTAATTTTCAATGCAGCTTGTAAGATCAAATATGTTAATCTATAAAATTGAATATGTTCACAGTTATTTTTATATATCTTTTCCTCATGATTGGAATAGGAATATGGCAGAGAAAAAAGGCAAAAGGCAAAGATGATTTTTTTGTTGCAGGCAGAAGGGGAAATTTAGCTTTCATCTCTGGTTCTCTGCTGGCTACCATCATGGGGGGCTCATCTGTTATTGGTTTAGCAGGCTTGGGATTCAGGCAGGGGCTTGTGGGCAGCTGGTGGCTTCTTTCAGGAGCTTGTGGTCTTTTAATCCTGGGTTGCTTTCTGGTAGGAAAGGTAAGGGCTACCTGTGTCTATACACTCCCGGAAATTCTAAAAAAACAATACAATGCCGCTGTGGCATTGGCAGCCTCAATTCTTATTGTTGTTGCCTGGACAGGCGTGGTGGCAGGTCAGATTGTTGCGGCAGGAAAGGTTTTATCCATCACAGGGACAGGTTCCACCACCTTCTGGATGGTCATCTTTACCGTAGTGTTTGTAATTTATACTATCTTAGGAGGACAATTTTCCATTATTCATACAGATTTTCTGCAAGCTTTAATCTTCATCTCTGGAACAATGTTAGTTTTAATAATGCTCCTTCCAGACTTTAGTTTAGTAAGATCTCTTCCCCCGGATTACTTCTACTTCCCTGTAAACGACAAATTTAATATCCTGGATCTTTTTTTATTGTTAATCTTGGTGGGAGGAACTTACATAGTGGGTCCGGATATATATACCAGAATACTCTGTGCTAAAGACAAAGAAGTGGCAAGAAAATCTGTTTTTATTACGGCAATGATAATTACCATCCTTGCTTTTGCCATCACCTTTACAGGTATGAGTGCAAGGGCTCTATATCCAGAAATCTCTCCTGAACAAGCATTTCCCCAGATAATAAAGGAAGCATTGCCACCGGGCTTAAACGCAATTGTCCTTGCGGCGTTACTTGCCGCACTCATGTCTTCCGCAGACACCTGCCTTCTGTCCCAAAGTATTATTCTAACTGAAGACATATTAAAAAATCTCTACCCGCTCAATGAAAAAAAGACCATCTTATTTACACGAATAAATTTAATTATCCTGGGTTTGATAGCACTGGTTTTAGCCTTAACCTTAAAAGGTGTAATCTCTTCCCTTTTATTCGCCTACACCATCTTTACCTGCGGTCTGGTGATTCCCACCATTGCAGGATTTTATAAAGAAAAACTGAAACTGAGTTCCAGAGGAGCTTTATCAGCCCTCATTGGCGGAGGAACAGCAGGACTGTTGGGTAAAATTCCACATCTCAACATTCCTTTTAAAGAACATCTACCCTTAATGGGTATTGTTATATGCACAATCCTTCTGTTCGGCGTAAGTTTTATAACAAGAGAAAAATATTAAAAGATTGGATTTCTATGTTGATATCAATACAATAAATATTCTAAGGAGTAAAAAATGATTGAAATTATGATAGCGGCTATTTTGATATTTGCAGTGTCCCTCTTCTTTTCTATGTTTGGAAGAGGTGGAGGAGAACTTTATTTGCCTATAATGATTACCTTACTCGGTATCTCTTTCTATACTGCGGCAGGTGTAAGTTTATTCCTTATATTCCTTCAAGGATTGTCTATGGTATTTATCTATTCACAAAAGCACAAGTTGACAGATTGGCCTGTTGCTCTTGCTACTGCTTTTATAGTAGGTATATCATCTTTTCTTGGAGGATTTTTATCTAAGGGAATACCGGGCATCTATTTAAAAATGTTATTTATTGGATTTCTTATAGTCGCAGCATTTCTACTCTTCCTGAACAAGAATGTAAATGTTAAAGCCAAAGGATTTGGAGTGTGGCATAGAAGATTCAGAGGCGGCGAATATGACTTAAATATACTTTACCTTACAATAGGTGTTGCAACAGCAGGATTTTTAGCAGGAATGATAGGAATATCCGGCTGTGGATTGATTATACCTATCGCAATTCTTATCTGCGGGATGCCACTTAGAATCGCAATGGGAACAAATACATTTATCGTCTTCGCATCTTCCTCTATGGGTTTTTTGGGACATCTTGTAAAAGGAGGCATAAATTGGGAATTAGCTTTGATATTCGGTGCAGCCATAGTGGTTGGTTCTCAAGTTGGTTCAAGACTTCATGCAAAGGCAAGTGAAAAATTCTTGAGAATAGGTTTCGCTGCCATATTAATATTTGCGGCGTCTATAATGACATTGAAGACTCTTCATGCTATGTAAAGTTTATGAAGAGTTAACTATCCTTTCAACAACCAATCCATTGATCACAGAAAAGATAATCATATAGATAGTGAGTATTATAGTAAGTGGACAACCAAAATAATATACCATCATAGGTAAGAGAGGTACCTTGACTGCTCTGGAATATAAAAAAGCAACGATGAGTGATGTTTTCATTCCCTTCTGTCTTAAGTCTTTAAGAAAAATATACCATATATAAGCAGAACCCATTGATATTATCCCTCCGACAATGGTGATAATCCAGCTCAAAATACCCGAGCCTTTGCCGAAATGTTTTGCTATCTTTTTTGGTTTTAAAAATAGATTGGATAAAAATATCAGTGCAAAAACAACACAGATTACAGGTAAAATTTTTAAGAATAGCTTCCCAAAGTTGAAAATGGATAGTTTCATTAAATTAAAG
>JAGGSF010000076.1 GCA_021159235.1 Deltaproteobacteria bacterium
CTTATGCATTGTTGCTTTTGCCTCGTAGTCGTAGACTTTAGAACACAAAACTTAAAACTTATATTTAACATAATAATAGGCATTTTATCATTTTTTTAAAGGGTATTTAATTTGCTTATTTTTATTTTTTCTCTTTGGATTTTTTCTTGAGCTTCATGATAAGGTAGAAAAACATTGGTATAAAGAATGTTCCTACAATAGTTTGAAATAGCATACCGCTTACAACCGTTGTGCCTATTATATGACGGGAAGAAGCGCCGGCACCCCCCCAGAAGATGAGTGGCAAACTGGCAAAGATAAAGACAAGAGATGTCATAATAATGGGTCTGAATCTTATCCTTGCAGCCTCAACAGTTGCAACCAGCAACGGATATCCTTTCTCCATTCTCTGCAGTGCAAATTTGACTATCAGGATGGCATTCTTGGCGGACAATCCCGCCAGAACCAGCACACCTATGTTGAAATAGATATCTTTTTCTAAATGCCCCAGCCATAAGCCTGAAACAGCACCGAACATAGCAAATGGAATTATCAGCATAATGGCAAATGGTACAGTGAAACTTTCGTAGAGCGCTGCAAGGATTAGAAACACAAAAATTGCCGTGTATATGAATACATTGCCGCCGGATTTTGATAGTTTCTTTTCCTGGTAGGATGTCCCCGACCAGCTGATAGTGTATCCTGGAGGCAAAACCTTGTTAGCAATTTCTTCTATGGCTTTCATGGCATCGCCGGAGCTGTATCCGAATGCTGCTTGTCCTGTAATGTGGGCTGCTGTAAACATATTGAATCGTTCCACGACATCGGGTCCAACAATTCTCTTTAAGCGGACGAGTGAGCTTAACGGAATGAGCTTTCCCGTTCTGGATTTAACGAATACATAGTCGTAATCCCTTAAATTTTCTCTAAACTCTCTATCGGATTGCATGTTGACATGAAATGTTCTTCCAAATAGGTTAAAATCGTTTACATAGTATGTTCCGAATGTAGATTGAAGCGTTGCGAATATATCCGCTATTGGAACATTCAAGGCCTTCGCCTTTTCTCTGTCCACTGTTATTTTATACTGAGGAACATTGGTGTTGAGTGTGGAGCGCACCATCATCAGCCTTTTATCTCTATTTGCCTTTTCTACTATTTCCTTTACATACTTGTTTAACAGATGAATATCTCCCCCTGTTCTATCCTGAACATACATATCAAATCCACTGGTTATACTCATGCCGGCTACAGGAGGTGGATTCAAGGCCAAAATATGAGCCTCCTTGCTTTGTGAAAATTTCATCATGAGCTGTTTTATCACATCCCAGGAACTATCCTTTCTTTCTGACCAGTCCTTTAAATGCGCAAAACCTATGCCGGAATCTGTTTTATAGGCAAATGTTATTAAATCTGTACCCGATACATAGCCGGTAGTTACAACATTGGGATTACTTTTAACGATATTTTCTATACTGTTTTGAACAGCTACGGTTCTTTTCAACGATGCACCCGGCATCAGATAATACATGAGCATGATATCACCCTTATCTTCTTCCGGCACCAGTCCGGTGGGCAATCTGTTTGATAGAAAGATCGTTGCACCTATCATAACGGCAAATATGATCAATCCCAAAACGGAGAATTTTATTATTCGTCTTACCCCTTCTGTAAAACCCTTGGTCAAGCGGTTGAAAACAGAATAAAATGCCCTTGAAAACCAGGTTTCTCTTATACCACCCTTGCGCAGAATCAAAGCACACAGAGTAGGGGTCAGTGTTAATGCCACAATGCCTGAAATGGTTACGGATGTTGCAATGGTTAAGGCGAATTGTTGATACATCTTTCCACTGAAACCACCGACAAATGATGCAGGAATGAAGACGGCATCCAGAACCAGAACGATGGCTATGATAGGAGAAGTTATCTCCTTCATTGATTTTATTGCTGCATCCTTTGGACTGATATCTTTGCTTTTCGCTATTCTGTCTGTATTTTCTATAACAATTATGGCATCATCCACCACAAGGCCTACAGCAAGGACCAGCCCGAATAGTGTTAAGAGATTGATGGAAAAGCCCGCCGCATAGAATCCTGCAAATGTGCCTATGATGGATACGGGAATGGCTAAAACAGGTATGGTTGTAGCCCTTAATGTGCCCAGGAACATATAGATGACAATGGTGGCCAGTAATATGGAAATTAGGAGGGTATAAACAACCTCTTTAACAGATGCCTTTATAAAGTTTGTAATATCGTAGACATTGTGATATTCAATATCTGGTGGAAATCTCTTTGAGAGTTCTTTCATTGTTTCATCTACTTTTTTAGAGACCTCAATTGCATTGGCGCCGGAAGACAGCCAGATTCCCATGGCAACGGCTTCCTGTCCATTGTATTTGCTATCTGCAAAATACCTTTCCGCACCCAATTCCACCCTTGCAACATCCTTCAGTTTTAATGCGGAACCATCTGGATTTGCCCTTATAATGATATTTTTAAACTGTTTGACTGTTTTCAGGCGGCCCCTGGTTGTTATACTATATGTATAAGTGCTGTTTTTTATGGGTTCCTGTCCGATCTGTCCTGCCGCAAACTGCTCGTTCTGTCTTCTTATAGCACCGGCAACATCTGCTGGAGACAAATCATACATGGCGAGCTTATCCGGTTTCAGCCATATCCTGATGGAATAGTTCTTGATTCCCCATGTAATGGCATGTCCAACACCTGGAACCCTCTTTATATCATCCAGTACATTGACGAGCACATAATTGGCAATATAGGTGGCATCATGCTTGTTGTTCTTGGAAGTAAAGGCAATCACCTTTAAAATATCGGGTGTTCTTTCTACGACCATTACACCCTGTCTCCTTACGATCTCCGGCAGTTTATTTAATGCTAACTGAACCCTGTTGTTCACATCTACCTTTGCTACCGCCGGGTCTGTGCCTATCTTGAAGGTTGCATTTATAAATAGTGTACCATTTGGTGATGCTACAGATGAGATATATATCATGTTTTCAACGCCGTTTATCGCCTCCTCCAGCGGGGCTGCCACTGTTTTTGCAAGTGTTTGCGCATCTGCACCGGGATACTGTGCTTGAACCAGAATAACGGGTGGTGTAATGGTTGGATATTCCTTTACTGGTAAATCCTTAATAGCGATAGCACCTGCCAAAATGACAATTATTGAGATGACAATAGAAAATACAGGTCTATCTATGAAAAATTTAGAAAACATCTACCGCTTGGTATCAATGATTTTTTCTACTTTTACAGGCATACCGGGTTTAACTCTGAAAAGGTTATTGACAATCACCAGATCTCCTTCCTTTAAGCCCTTTTCAACGATATAACAATTTCCTGATGTCTCACCGAGTTTTACGGGTTTTGCCTGAGCTTTTCCTTTATCTACGACAAATACCATTGTGCCCAGTGGATTTTGTAAGATAGCTTTCTGGGGTACCATAATGGCATGTTTTTTGACCAGTCCATGCAATGCAATCCTGACAAACTCCCCGGGCATTAAGGAACTGTCCGGATTTTGAAACACCGCCCTGGCTTTAACGGTAGAAGTTTGAATATCCATATTTGTGTCTATGAAATCAACAAAGCCCATCTCTTTATACCGTTTACCATTGATCTTGATAACGGCTTTGATTTTTCCTGCCGGATTTTTCCAGCTGCCATTTTTGATACAATATTTTTCTTTGATGACATCCATATTGGGAATTGAGAACTCAGCATATATCGGGTTGATTTGGGTTATCGTGGTAAGCGGTGTCCCGTTTGTTACTAAGTTTCCCACATCTACACATTTTAATCCTGTGATACCACTTATAGGTGCCTTAACGGAGGTGTAATTTAGGTTGATTTTTGCCATTCTTAGTTTTGCCTTTGCTTCTGCGGTGCCAGCTTTGGCAACTTCATAGGCTGATAAAGCTGCATCCCTTTCCTTCTGGCTTACTGCATTTTCTTCATATAAGGCTTTGATACGGTTCCAGTCCCTTCTTGCTCTATTCAGCTGGGCTTCTCTCATTTGAAGCAATGCTTTTGCCTCGTCTACCTTCGCCTGATAGGTGTCCGGTTCTATCTGGTACAAGAGATCACCCTTTTTAACAAATTGACCCTCTGTATAAAATTTCTTTATCAATGTGCCCGTTACTCTTGCTACAACCTGAACCTTTCTTACACTTTTTAATCTTGCAGGGTATTCTAAGACAACCGGGAGACTTGATGGTTTCGGAACTCTGTAAACATCTACCGGAATTGCCTGAGGTAAGGTTTTGTGTTCTTTACATTGTCCGTTAGAGACAAGAAGGTTCAAACCTGTTATTAATATTAATAGTATCATGAGTATTGTCTTTTTAGCCATCCGTGCAAAAGTAACACATGCAATGAAGATTGTCAACAACATAGTAGAGCTTTATAAATTGACTAAAGCTTGTGTTTAATATACCATTTGTTTCATGAAAGTAGGCGGATTTCAAAAGGTGTCTCTTGTGGATTATCCTGGATATGTTTGTTCTATTATCTTTACCATAGGTTGTAATTTTCGCTGCGCATATTGTTATAACCACAGTTTAGTGTTACCGGAGGAATATCCAGAACCCATCCCCTTAGAAGAAGTATGGCAATATTTAAGGAGAAGAAAAGGGAGGATAGATGCGGTGGAGTTTACAGGTGGTGAGCCTACATTGCAGAAGGATTTAATAGAACAGATATCGAGGGTGAAGGAGATGGGTTTTTTAGTGAAGTTGGATACGAATGGTTCGAATCCAGAAGTTGTTGACAGCTGTATTAAAAAAGGTATTGTAGACTACATTGCTATGGATGTGAAGGCACCGCTTGAAAAATATATGGAAGTGGTGGGAGTATGTGTGGATACAGGTAAGATAAAAGCGTCTATAGATATGATAAAAGGTTTTAAAGATTATGAACTCCGCACCACCCTTTATCCCGCACTTACCGATGAGGATTTCTTAAAAATTTTTGAACTGGTTAAAGGAGCAAAAAATTATTTTCTTCAGGTGTGTTCATTGGAAAATACATTGAAAGACTGTTCACATTTAAAACAATTTTCCGAGAAGAGGATGCAGAGTTTAAAAAAACTGACCTATAATTTTGTAAATTATTGTGAGATAAGGAGATAAGGGGAAAGGATGATTAGTCGTATTGTAAAAAGGGATGGTAAGATCGTAGATTTTAATCTGAAGAAGATCACAGATGCCATATACAAGGCGTTGAAAGCAACAAACAGGGATGATTATGGAATGGCAAAAAGGCTAAGCGGAGAGGTTCTGCTTATATTAGAAAGGAAATACAGTGAAGAAAATATACCTGGCGTAGAGGATATTCAGGATGTTGTAGAATATGTTCTTTTAGAAAACAAACTCTATGAAACGGCAAAGGCATACATTATATATCGCCAGAAGCATAAAGAATTAAGAGAATTAAGAAAACTGTTAGATCCTGCTGGTCTCATTGAAGCATATCTTTATCGCTCGGATTGGTTGGTAAGGGAAAATTCAAATATGAGTTTCTCTCTACAGGGTATGAACAGCTACGTTGTGAGAAAGGTTGTTTCAGAATACTGGTTGACAAATATTTATCCCAAAGAGATAGCGCAGGCCCACAGAAGTGGAGATTTCCATATTCACGATCTGGATTTTTTAGGAGCCTATACATACTTTGGCAAGGAAATAATATTGACAAAGATAAGCAACGAACTCTTGCTTACTTCGTTTGAACAATTGTATGAATTAATTGCTGAAAAGGAAGTAGTCTTGAGTGAGAAAGATGAAGCCTATGCGAAATATCCGAAAGAGCTTCTTGTTCTTGATAAAAATGGATGGACAAGGGTCTTGAGAGTAGTGAGAAAAAGAAAGAATAGGCCCATGTTGTTTGTCAAAAATAGAGGGGGAAGAAGTGTCATAGTTACGGATAATCATCCAATGATTACCGAAAATGGGGAAAAAGAGGCAAAAGATGTAATTGTTGATAGGGATAGGACATTTACTGTTGATTTGAGTAGTCTACTCGAGAAGGAAGATTTGTGGCGCATTCAATATATAGATTTGTTGAGAGAAATCAAAAAGCATGGCTGGATAAGTAAGAGAGATAGACTTTTCTTCAATGGAGAGCCTTTAGACGATCTTAGAGATGAAGAGGGAGACGGATATATCCATACCATAGGTTTTATCTCTAAAAGAAAAATAAAACTTACGCGAAAATTTGGTTATTTTATTGGATTTACACTGGCAGAAGGCTACCTTAGTTACAATGAGAAAGAACCAAGGTGTGTTTCCTTAACCCAGAAAGATAAAAAACTTCTCCTAAGGGCTAATGAAGGACTGATAGAAAATGGAATGTCGGGATGTCTTATTAAAAGAGAAGATAGATTTGAATTGCAGGTAAAAAACCCCTTTTTGCGCTTTTTATTTGAAAAAGTATTCAAAATTAAGCCAGGAGCAAGGAATAAAACATTGCCCATAAATATTCTCTCATACAACAAGGATTTTGTTGAGGGATTGATTGCAGGTATTTTGGATGGAGACGGATCAATTGATACATCAAGAACAACGCTTTCTTTGAGAATTTCTTCAAGAAGCCTGCTGGAACAGATGGCTTTATTGATGCAGCTACTTGGCTTTATACCAAGAGACAGAAATATAGAGGGAGAGGGGAGCATAAGGGAATTTAACGGGAAAAAAATTGTTCAAAATTATCCCATTTATGGTCTTTCATTTAGAAAAACAACTATAGGCATTTCATCGGAGAAATATATTGAGGCAGAACTTTCGACAAAAGCGTGGCATGATGAAACTCGTTCTGCCTGGCATAAGATAATAAATAAAAAAGAGATAAACATTCCTGATGAGTTTATATATGATATTACAACTGAGAGTGGAACGCTTGTTGTAAACGGTATGTGGAATCATAATTGCGTGGGTTGGGATATAGAAGATTTGCTCCTGACAGGTTTTGGAGGAGTGCCGGGAAAGGTAGAATCTAAACCTGCCAAACATTTCAGGAGTGCGTTAGGCCAGGTAGTTAACTTCTTCTTCACATTACAGGGTGAATCGGCAGGTGCCCAGGCTTTTTCTTTTGATGGACAAACACCAATTGTCATAAAAAGAGATAACAACATAGAATTTATTACATTAGAGATGCTATTTAACGATTATAAACATCATGTAGAAAATCTAAATGAATCTGAAGTAATTTTCACAGGGAACATTTACAGAAGATACGCTATTGATGATGCTGACAAAAGGGTATATCTGGATTCAAGATTGCCTACAGAACCGATTTTATTTCAGTTTGACCAAATAGAAGTTTTAACAGAGAATGGCTTCATGCCGTTAAAGGCTATATCAAGGCATAAAATAGAAAGTAGGGATGATGAACTGCTTATGGTGGAGACGGAAGACGGTAGTATTCTCAGGATAACACGTTCCCATCCTGTAATTTTATCAGATGGAGCAATTAAAAGGGCCGATGAGCTCAGTGTAGGCGACGAGCTTTTATCCACAAATTCAAAGGTCAATCTCTTTACTGAAAAAATAAAATTGCAAAGTGATTTTGCTTATCTCATCGGCTTTATGATTGCTGAAGGGTGTTGGGGACATCAAACAAAAGATTATACCATTGTTTCGCAGAAAAAGAATACAGAGGAAAGAGAGAAGATAGAGCATATCTTAAAGAAATTGAAAATACCCTATTATAAAGATGGAGAGTTTAATATCGTTTTTGGAACCACAAGAATAGGTAGATTTATAAGAAATCATCTTAAATTGCAGGAAGGAAGTCACAGAAAAAATCTACCAGCGTTTGTTTTTGAGTTAACAAGAGAGAACATAGGCGACATAATCAGTGGGATAATAGATGGTGATGGAAGTGTTGATAAAGAGAGAATAGTCAGAATTTCTTCCACGAGTTATACATTGCTAATGCAATTAAAACAAATACTGGGAATCCTTGGTATAAATTCAACAACAAGATATATTGGTTATAAAAATGCAAAAGAAAACTGGAAGGATGTTTATGTTATAAGGTTTCGTGTAGACAAGGAACACCTTCAACTCTTTAGACAATCTATCAAGCTCCAGAATGTTAAAACGAAAACAAGAGAATCTCCGAAGTTCTCATCCAAGGTTGTTAAAATTGCCGAAGCTAAAAATAACAGCGAATATGTATACGATATAACTACGGAAAATGAATACTTTTTGGTGAACAATATAGTCGTTCATAACTCTAATTTCGATACATATCTGAGTCCATTTATCAGATACGATAATATGAACTACAAACAGGTGAAACAGGCATTGCAGGAATTTTTATTCAATATGAATGTACCTACAAGAGTGGGATTTCAATGTATGTCAGAAGATACGGAGATTCTTGGGATAGATGGCTGGAAAAAATATAATGAGGTTAAAGAAGGAGATATAATTGCTACTTTTAATGTAGATGGTGGTTTTTTAGAGTATCTGCCGGTTAAACATGTCTTTGCCAGAGAGTATAAGGGGAAGATGTATAATTTGAAAAACCGAATCAGCGACCAGTTAATTTCACCGGATCACAGGATAGTTAGAAGGAAATTTGACTCAGAAAGATATGTTCTGGAAAAAGTTGAAGATGTTCTAAAACTAAAATCACCATTTATGGTACCGATTGGAAGCGGAGGAAATGTAAAAGGAGATGTTTCCATTAGTGAAGATGTAATTAAGTTGATTGCGTGGGTAGTTTCTGAAGGCAGTTTGGATAAAAGTGGTAGAGGTGATGGTAGAATTAGTATCTATCAATCAAAAGTAAAAAGTCCATATGAGTATGAAGAAATTATTGCTACATGCCGTAATTTAGGACTGAAGTATACTGAAAGAACTCAACAAGGCCTTGGAGATGATTGTAATGTCATAAGATTTGATGCAGACAGCACCAGAAAAATTTTGAATTACTTTGATTCTAACAAAGAAAGGGGCATTAAATTTATCCCTGATATTATTCTTAATGCAGATACGGAGTCTTCAAGACTATTTATAGAAACCTATATTCAAGGTGATGGTTATGAGGGGTGTAAAATTGTTACTACTTCTGAGGCTATACGGGATGGATTATTACAGGTAATCGTGAATGCAGGATATGGGGCAACGGTTTCAGTGCGAAAACCGGACAATAAGTTGTCTAAGAAAGATAGATTTATCATAAGAGTGATCAAGCATAGGGATACTTATATTGAAAAGATTGAAGAAGTTGAGTATGAAGGCATTATCTGGTGTCCCAATACGGACAATGAGACTGTAGTTGCGAGAAGAAATGGAAAAATTTTTATTACGGGCAATACACCATTTACAAATGTTACACTGGATTTGAAAGTTCCTGATTTTATGAAACATAAAGCGGTAATTGTTGGTGGCAAGTTGCAGAATGCATCCTATGGTGAATTTCAGAAGGAAATGGATATGTTCAATAGAGCCTTTGCTGAGGTGATGGCAGAGGGCGATGCAAAGGGAAGACCTTTTACCTTTCCTATTCCAACCTATAACATCACAAAGGATTTTGAGTGGGATAACGAAAATTATATACCTATATGGGAGATGACAAGAAAGTATGGTATTCCATACTTCTCAAATTTTGTTAATTCTGATATGAAACCGGAAGATGCAAGGAGTATGTGCTGCAGGCTCAGACTCGATTTGAAGCAGTTGGCGAAGCGGGGCGGTGGTTTATTCGGTTCTAATCCTTTAACCGGTTCCATTGGCGTGGTTACCATAAATATGCCCAGAATTGCCTATCTTTCCAAAACGGAAGGAGAGTTTTTTGAAAAGCTGGAAAGATTGATGGAAATGGCTAAGGAATCACTGGTAATAAAGAGAAAGATGATAGAAAAACTAACGGATGCTGGTCTTTATCCTTATTCCCGTCATTACCTGAGAAATGTTAAGGAAAGATTCGGGGAATACTGGAAGAATCACTTTTCAACGATTGGACTTATCGGCATGAACGAGGCTTGCCTGAATTTTGAACCTTTAAGATGCACCATTGGAGATGAAAGGGGTAAAGAATTTGCCTTAAAGGTGCTTGATTTTATGAGGGGAAAATTGTTGAAATTCCAGGAAGAGGAAGGTAATAACTACAATCTGGAAGCAACACCTGCAGAGGGCACTTCTCATTCTCTGGCTCTACTGGATAAAGAGCGTTTTCCTGATATTATCACTCAGGGCAGCGGGGATGGCGTTTTTTACACAAATTCTTCCCAACTACCTGTAGATTTTAGCGATGACATATTTGAGGTGTTGGATCTGCAGGATGAAGTACAGTGTAAATACACAGGAGGCACGGTCATTCACATATTCTTAGGCGAATCCTTAAATGATTACAGGTCTGTTAAAAATTTAGCGAGGAAGGTGATTGATAATTACAGACTCCCATATTTTACCATAACTCCCACCTTTTCCATTTGTCCCATACACGGTTATATTCCTGGAGAACATCCTACCTGTCCTGTATGTGAAGAGGAGAAAAGGGTTGAAATTAAAGCTGAGATACAGAAGCTTAAAACTCAACTTGAGCAGATGAAGGCAAGAGAAGAAACTTCAGGTAAAATTAAAAGACTGGAAAAAGAATTAAAAGAGGTAAAAGGCACCCCTTGTGAGGTATTTTCCAGAAGTGTAGGTTACCTGCGTCCTGTAAGCCAGTGGAACAGGGGGAAGCAGGAAGAATTTAAGAAAAGAAAAGCATTTAAGGTGTAGGAAATGCGTGTTTTAAAGCTTTTTTTAATATTGATATTTATGGCTGCTCTTTCTTCCATGGTTTATAGCAAAGAGTTAAAAAAGGAGATAACGGTAAGGGTAGTGAAATCCAATCTCTTTTATACAGAGAGAATTACATTTGATAGGGAAGGGTTTGATAGAGAAAAAAACAGTTACTTAAAAGACAGGGGTTCCTATCGTTTAATGGTAATGGATAGATTTAAGAAGAGATATTTAAAGGAATCTCCCCTGAGAGCAGGGGGTTGGAAGGATGTAATGTTTTCCGATAAAGAGCGGACCTTAACCATTCAGTGCACGGTAAGGGGAGCGGTAACAAGAACGATGGGAGAAAATGTAGCCGACTTTGGATGGCTTCTGGAGCCTTACAGTATGGACCTCTTTTGCTTTAAAAAAACATCTCCGAGACAGCTTTCAGCCTGCAAGAAGGTGAATAATACTCTGAATGCATTTGTGTTGAGATTTCCATCATCCATTGTTGGACATTGCTATTATCATGTGTGGTATAAGCAATGAAATGTTTTCTTTCTCTAAGTATTGGGGAAAAGGAATTTTCATTTCTGCGTGGATTTAGAAAGAGAGGATATGTGGTAGTAAGAGAGCTAAAAACATATCCCATAGACAGAATAAACATGATTTCTTCTAAAAGAGAGGATGTTTATGTCAATTATGCCAGCTCGTTTTCTTATTTTGATGTCCAGAATGTACCGAGAATGAGTAAAAAAGTGCTCCCTCTTTACTTGAGAAAGAGAATAGATGATATGGGTATAATGAAGGAGAGGGAGGATTTTTTTATAAAATATAGAGTAGTTGAAGAAACAGAGGAAATTTTGAAGGTTGCTTACTTCACCGCACCCAGAAGAGAAAAAGAAAAGATATTCCAGGCTTTGCAATCGAGGTTTCAGATATTAAAACTCTTTACATTGAAGATGTGTGCCATAGCCCGTTTGCTTTCTCATATTACCAGGAAGATAAATGTTGCCGTTTTTAAGGATGGAGGAGAAACATTATGTGTGTTTAATAGAGATGGTGTTATCTATCATGTGCATGTCTCAAGAACGGAGATATCCGATGTGGAACTGGAAAGTGCTATTCGCTATTTTGAGGAAAACTTTCATGAAAGGTTAAAGATTTGTTTTCTTATCGGAGAAGAAGTGCAGAAGGAATATAATATCTCTGTACCTGTTTGCAGTCCTTTCTTTGGTAATTTGATTAGAGGAATAAACAACAGGGATGCAAACAACTTTGCTTCGGTCTTAGGAAATCTGTTTGTAACGGATGAAGAAAATTTATTACCCGAACAATACACGAGTTTGGTTAAAAACCTGCATTTATCTAAGAGAATAGGTGTGTGTTTTTTTATTTTCTCTTTTATCTTTCTTGTTTTGGCTGTATACAACTTGGGTATAATTCACAATTTGAAAAGGTGTTATGAAATAAAACGTGCGGTTGTGGAAAGGGAGATAGATCATATAAATAGGTCAAGACCCAGTGAAGAAGAAATTAGAAAACTCAACGCTTTTATAAATCTTTATAGAACTTTTCTGGATGAACCAAAGGTGACGGCTGTAACGGTATGGTTTTGCAAGAATACACCTCGCAATATAAGATTTACAAATGCAGACATGAAGATGGAAAACGGAAGTCTCAATATAAGTATAAAGGGGATGGCCTTGGGCAACTATGAAGGAGCAAAGCAGTCCTTCATTCTTTTATTAAACAGAATGAAAACGCATTTTATTTTGCAGGATAAGGTGTTCAACTATACGGGAAGTGGAGGGTTTTTTTCTATAAAGTGTATTAGAAAAAAATTATGAATCTTTTTAAAAAATGGTGCCTTTTTCCCATAATTTCATCTGTGATTCTGTTTATCTGTCTGTCCTTTTTTTACTACACTGCTGCTTTGAAAAAGGATTTTAGTGATAAACTGCAAGCTCTGGATGTTTGTTTTAAGAAGGTGCAGAGAGAAAAACAAGAGGTGAAACTGATAAAAAATTTAAGAGAAGAGATAGAAGAGGAAGGATTATTCATAGAATCAACACCTATTGAAATAAGTGCTGAATTTACGGGAAGGGATATTTCTACGGTTATAAATTACATAAATAGCACATATTACAGAGGTGGACTCTTTTTTGTGGACAGGTTTACAATAGATGCAAAAGAAGGTGGTGTGCAGTATGCCATTAAAGGGAAAAAGTTTTAGATTGTTTTTGCCGTATTGTTTAGCCTGCATTGCCTTCTTGATTTTGTTTTTTTCTTATAAACCAGGATCTGAACTTGAACTACCGCATATTAAGACTATAAATATTAACACGAAGGGTGTGAAAATAGAACATATAAAAAATCTGCATTATGAAGGGTTACCCAACCCATTTATTGGCAGGGAAAAGATTGTGGAAAAATTAACGCGAGGAAGTGTTGATGTATCTTGTGAGCATACCCTTTCACTTATTATTCTCGGCAATAAGAAGACCTGCATCATAGATGGAAAAACGATGAGAGTAGGAGACAGGGTGGATGGGTTGAAGGTATTAAAAATAGAGAGAAACAGTGTGACTATTCTGGAGAATGGAAAGAAAAAACGATTGAAGATATAGAATGAGAAAAATAGTTTCTTTGGTTTTGGTTTTATTTTTGGTTACCGCTTGTGTTTCAAATAAAAATGTAAAAACAGAGAAAACCGCCCCTCTTATTCCACCACCTAAGAAAGAGGTGCCGCCCTTAAAACCCATCGTTAAGAAGATATCCCCTCTGGATAATAAGTATTTTACATTGAGTGCGAAGGGAATAGATTATAAGGTCGTTTTATACGAGATAGCTAAGGATGCAGGTTTGAATCTTATCATTAAAGAGGATGCTGATTCGGTTGTCCCAGAAAGTGCGCATTCTTTGACGGTGAATTTTATACATCTGCCCCTTAGTCAGGCCTTAGATATAATTACAAAGTCTAACAATCTCTTTTATGAGATAAGAGAAAATGTGCTGTATATAAAAGGATATTCTACAAAGGTTTTTTCTCTGGATTTTATCTCTCATATTCGTTCCTCCACCCTCAATGTAGGAGGGGATGTTTTGGGGGGAGTAGGTACAGAGGATGTAACGACTCCCTTAACCGGTAGCTACGCTCTCAAAGGTTCTGTGAAGGAAGATGTAACTGATATCTACAAGCAGATTGAAGATGGCGTCAGGACATTTCTCTCTAAGAATGGGAAGTATTCCCTGGATAAACTCACCGGAACTCTTGTTGTATACGATCAGAGAAAAAATCTGGACAGAATAAGCACATACATTGGTAATGTAAAGAGAGCCTATATCAGACAAGTGCTGATTGAAACAAGAATTATTGAGGTAACTCTCAACAAAGATAATGAATTGGGTATTGATTGGCAGGCGATGGGACACAAGATATTGAACAGAAAATTTGAGTTGAATATGTCACAGACATTGGCCCTGAGTGATTATACTTTCAGTGTAGGGGTGGCAGGTATTAGAAGTGGTGTAACAGGTGATAAAGCCTTGCTTACCGCTTTGTCCACCTGCGGTAAAGTGCGCACCATCTCCAATCCCCGGATTCGTGCCTTAAATGGGCAGCCGGCACTGATCAGTGTGGGTAAATCTATTTCTTATATCAAAAAATTGGAATATGAAACAGAAACTGTCAGCGGTGGAACGACGACAACAAAACCCACGGTAGAGATCGCTTCTATATTTGACGGAATATTGTTGGGTGTAACACCGTATATTGGTGAAAATGGAAGTATTCTGCTGAGTATTACGCCCATAAAGAGCGACTTAGAATCATTAAAGGAGGTAAAAATTGGCACCAACACATATACATTACCCCAGGTAAACTTGAGAGAAACATCTACTGTGGTTAAGGTGAGAAGTGGAGACATTGTTATCCTGTCCGGTCTAATTGGAAAAAAGGAAGAAAAGAAGGAAAGTAAGGTGCCTCTTTTTGGTGATATTCCCGTATTGGGAAATGTATTTAAGCAACAGGTGGAAACCGCACATAACATAGAATTGGTCATTTTCATAAAGCCCAGCATTATCTGATGAGCAAATTATATGAAGCTTTAAAAAGGATAGAGAAGAAAGAAGAGAAGAAAGGGAAAAGTGGTGGAAATATACCATGTGCCATACATCGCAGGACTATGGATTACTGGATGGGTGGTATTGTCGTTTTTATGATAGCTTTTATTGTAGCAGGTTTTATATTGACGAGGTTGTCTGAGAAAAGGAAGGTTGCCTCTATCACCTCCACTAAGGTTGACGTGGTTCAGCAGAGGAAAACAGGAAAGGTGGTTGAAAGTCCTGTAAAGCTTGAGGCTGTAAAAACACCTCCGAAGCAGGCTTCAAAGGTTGAAAAAGCTTCTTCCAGGGTAAAAAAGGTAGCATTACTTCCAGAGAAGATCAAAAAATCTGCATCCCCAGGGAAAAAGGTCAGAAAAATAGTAAAGAGACCTGTTAAAAAAAAAGTATCCACTTACGATATTACATTGCTTACCTTAGAGGCTCAGAGAGCGACCGAAAAGGGAGAAATAGAAAAGGCGGTAGAAATGTATAGGAAATTACTCTGTATAAGGAAAGATGATGTATATTTAATGAATAACTTAGGTGCATTATACATAATGGAAGGTAAATACAGCGATGCTCAGCAGATACTGAAGAAGGCTTACAGCGTTTGCACAGATATGGACATTGCTTTAAACTATGCCAGTGCTTTGTATAAGGGGGGAGATAAAGAAAGTGCCCGAATGGTTTTAAAACATATTAATCCTTCACTTTTAAAGACGGATGAGCAAAGGGAAACTTATAGAACCTTGAAACATCTGCTGGAGGGTTGGTAAATTTATGGAGAGGTTTAATTCAAGATACTGTTTTGTCTGTGGCAAAGAAAATAAAGGTGGTTTTGGCCTGACATTTTATAAGAAGGGAAACCATGTAGAAACTACAGTAAAAGTTCCACAGAAATTTAACGGATATAAAAACATTGTTCATGGTGGCATTGTCTCTACATTGCTGGATGAAGTAATAAACTGGGCAGCGTATGCATTATCTAAGGAAAGAAAGTATTGTGTGACGGCAGAGATGACAGTACGCTTTGAGAAACCCATTCCTGTAGAAAAGGAGCTTTTGTTGTGGGGAGAGGTAGTTGAGGATAACAAGAGAATGCGTATCTGCAGCGGAAAGATATTGATAGAAGGTGAGGTTTTTGCTACGGGGACAGGAAAGCTAATACCTATAAAAGACGCCTCTACCATTAAAGAGTAATGTTGTTATATGACATGTACCATGAAACAAATCTTTCTATACCTTCTTCAATACTTACCTTGGGATGAAACCCTAACATTTTCTCGCTTTTTCTTATATCAGCGTAGGTTTTAGGCACATCTCCTTTTTGCAATGGCAGGTATACCTTTTTGGCCTTTTTATTTAACCTTTTTTCTATACAGGATATAAAGTATTCTAAGGAAATGCTTTTACCTCTTCCCAGATTGAATATTTCATACTCAAAGGGTTTATTTAAGGATGCGATTACGCCATCTACAATATCATCAATATATGTAAAATCCCTTTCCATTTTCCCATAATTGTATACTTCTATAGTTTTCCCCTCGATTATTGCCTTTGTGAACTTAAATAGAGCCATATCCGGTCTGCCCCATGGTCCGTAAACGGTGAAGAATCTTAAACCTGTTGTGTTTAAATGATATAGGTGGTGATATACGTAAGCTATGAGTTCATCAGCCCTCTTTGTTGCCCCATATAAGGATAGCGGTTTATCTACGGCATCATCGGTGGAAAAGGGAATCTTTTCATTCCCCCCATACACACTGGAAGAAGAAGCATACACGAAGTTCTTTACATTGCACCTGCAAGAAAGTTCAATTATATTTAAGAAACCTTTGATATTTGATTGTTCATATGAAAAAGGGTCTATCAAAGAATGCCTTACCCCGGCCTGGGCTGCTAAATGGCACACAACATCAATGTTGGTTGTTTCAAATATCTTCTCCAATTGTTTGAAATGGGCGATATTTAATTTCCAAAACTTAAAGTTTTTCTCCTTTAACAAGAGAGACAATCTATCCTTTTTTAATCTTACACTGTAATACCTGTTTAGATTATCTATACCAACAACCGTGTTTCCCTGAGAAAGCAGTCTCTTTGCCACATGAAATCCTATGAATCCTGCACAACCCGTTACTAAATAGATCACAGCGGCATTATATTTAGCGGGTGGTCGTTTGTCAAAACTGTTGACAGCTAAAAGATGTGACATTATACTGAGAATGTTAATATTTCCAATATTTATTGAGCATTGGAGGCGAATGTATAGTGATTGATTTTCATACCCATACACTGTTTAGTGATGGTGAGTTGTTGCCTTCAGAGTTAGCCAGAAGGGCGAAAGATATGGGTTATCGTAGTATATGTTTTACCGATCATGTGGATATGTCCAACATGGAAACGGTGATAACAGGCGTGAAAAAAGCTGTGGGTGGCTTGGAAAAATACTATGGTTTATATGTATTTGCGGGGGTGGAGATCACTCATGTTCCACCTCCCTTAATAAAAGAGGCAGTTGAAAAAGCAAGGTCAATGGGGGCGGAAATAGTTGTTCTTCATGGAGAGACGATTACAGAGCCAGTGGCGGAAGGCACAAACAAAGCAGCGATTGAAGTGGGAGTAGATATACTGGCTCACCCCGGTCTGATTACAGAAGAAGATGCACATTTAGCTAAGGAGAAAGGCGTGTTCTTAGAGATTTCTGCTCGTAAGGGTCATTGTTTGGCCAACGGTCATGTGTGGAATATGGCTAAGAAAACGGGAGCAAAATGTGTGATAAACACAGATGCACATGCCCCTGAAGATTTGGTAAGTAGATCTTTTGCTCATAGGGTTTTGTCAGGTGCGGGCATGAATGAAAAAGAGGTTGAAGATACATTCAACAATGCAGAGTTCCTTCTGCAGAAATTGATAGAGAGAAGAGGATGAAAAAGATATCTTTTGTTTTAGTTTTTTTGCTATTTTTTACCGCTGAAGCAGGAGCAGGTTATTATGTAAACTGGCGCATTACTCCTGTTCTAAATACTGTTCATATCATTAGTATAGGGAAGGTGGGTAAGGTTTTTCCTGTTGTGGATGGAGATTTTCTCTATATAGGAAGTAAAGATGGCAGATTTTATAAGATTGACTGGAGGAAGCGTGATGTTGTATGGAAGGTAAAATTGGGAGCTTCTATAGAATCATGCGCTGTCTGTTTCAATAATGATGTGTTTGTAGGGGATAACAGTGGAGCACTGTATTGTATAGACAAAACCTCTGGAAAGATAAAGTGGAAAAAGCAGTTTGACTTTCCTGTACTGGGGAAACTGAATATATACAAAAATAAGATCTTCTTATGCACGGAGGATAACTCTGTATGGTGTGTTTTACCAGATTCAGGAGAAATTTTATTTGGATTTCGTAAGCCTTATGAAATGATAAGTGTGAGAGGTGTTTGTTCACCTGCATTTGATGGGGATTCTATGTATGTTGGATTTAATGATGGATATGTATATAAGGTGGATCTTTCTACAGGTAAAGAGGAATGGGGAACATTTATCGGCAAAAAGGGAAGGTTTTTCGATGTAGATGGTGTAATTTCTGTGTCAAGAGATGTTGTGTTTGCAGCTTCCTGTAACGGTTGGACGGTGGCGTTGAATAAAAAAAACGGAGATATCATATGGAAGCGCAATATCTCTTCTTATGCAGGTGTGGTGGCTACACCTGTATTCTCAGTTGTTCCTGCTAAAAATGGTGAAGTTGTAGCGTTAGACCTGGACAGTGGTGAAAAGGTATGGAGTCTTAAGGTTTCTCGTAAGCCTGTTTGCGCTCCTGTTCTTATAACGCATGATATAATATATGTGCTTACTCAAGAAGGCAGGATAGTTGCCATAGATAAGGATGGCAAAGTTATCAATACGAAAAGGTTAGACGGAGGTTTTGATGGGGGATTTTCTATCGCTGGAAGTAAACTGTTTACCATAAGTGAAAAGGGAAAGATATTTGTTATTGGAGAATGAGATGATAAAAAAGATCTTTTTTATCATTTTTATTATATTCTTCTCCATACCTGTTTATGCCTTAAATGTTTCATCCTCTGTAGTTCAGAGGGAAAGCTTTTCTCCTATTGTAGAAAAGGTATTGCCGGCAGTTGTTAATATCCGCACCACACAGATTGTAAGGGAAAATCCATTGATGGATTTCTTTGATAAGGATGATCCATTCTATCGGTTTTTTAAGCGGTATTTTGGTGAGATACCTCACGAATATCAACAAAAGTCATTAGGTTCCGGTTTTATCATCTCTTCCGATGGATATATCCTGACCAACAATCACGTAATCTCACGGGCGACCAAGATAAGGGTGAAGTTGCTTTATACAGGTGAGGTTTACGATGCAAGGGTAGTGGGGGGGGATCCAAAAACGGATGTTGCACTCTTGAAGATTAAAGCATCCCGGAAATTGCCTACGGTAGCCTTAGGTGATTCTGACAATATAAAAGTGGGAGATTGGGTTCTGGCAGTAGGTAACCCGTTTGGATTAAATGGCACTGTTACCTGGGGTATTATCAGTGCCAAGGGAAGGGTTATTGGACAGGGTCCTTATGACCATTTTCTACAGACGGATGCTGCTATAAATCCTGGTAATTCTGGTGGACCACTGGTGGATATGAATGGAAGGGTTGTTGGTATAAATACTGCTATTGTAGCCTCGGGTCAGGGTATAGGGTTTGCTGTTCCTATAAATATAGCAAAAAAACTCATTCCGCAGTTAAAAAAAGGGAACATTGTTCGTGGATGGCTGGGGGTGCTGGTTCAGAATGTAACACCAGACATGGTGAAGTTCTTTAAGCTTCCCGACACCTCAGGTGCAATTGTTTCACAGGTTGTAAAGGGTAGTCCAGCAGATAGGGCGGGAATTAAAGAAGGAGATGTGATTGTAGAGTACGATGGGAAAAAAGTAAACTCTGCTACTGATCTTCCATATTTGGTAGCATTTACCACGCCGGGAGAAACAGTGAATATAAAGATTGTTCGTGATGGAAGGGAGATTATAAAGCATGTGACGATAGGAAAGAAACCGAAGAAGATCGCCTTAGAGAGGGAAAAAGAAAGTAGATTGGGAATAACAGTGACAAATATAACTCCTTATGTAAAAGAAGAATATAATTTGAAGATAGATAATGGAGTGGTAATAACGGATGTAAGAGAAGGTAGCATTGCCTATCTCTCCGGTTTGAAGAAGGGGGATGTAATAATAGAGGTGAATAGAAAAAAGGTGAAGGATGTAGCAGATTTTAACGAAAAGATAAAAAAAGCATTGAAGAAAAAAATCATTCTTTTTCTGATTAACAGACGGGGTAACCAGATTTACCTTTCTATATCTGTCCATGAATAATAAGAAAGATAAAAACTACAGGGTTATCAAGTTATCCATAATGTATGTCTTAATTGCCCTTCTTCTCATCTATCTGTATCAAGGTTTTTTTGGTACAAACAGAGAAACCATTCCCTACAGCACATTCAAGGAATTTGTAGCTCAGGATCGTGTTAAATCCTGTAGAGTATCGGAGAAATACATAAAGGGTGTTTATATAGATAAAAGCGGGAAGATGCATAGTTTTGTTACCATTCCGGTTGAGGATCCAAAGTTGACTGATGAGCTTATTGCTCATAAGGTGAAATTTGAGGGTGTTCCTTCTGCTGGATGGTTGACCAATCTCCTGTTTGGATGGATAATACCTTTTGGTGTTCTTTTTCTTCTATGGCTTTTTATCATCAAAAGAGCGGGAGCATCTGGTAAGGGTTTGTTTAGCTTTGGTAGAGGAAGGTATAAGGTTTATTCCAGCGAGCGTCCTGATGTAAAGTTTAGCGATGTGGCAGGTGCAGAAGAGGCAAAGGTAGAAGTGGAAGAGATAATAGAATTTCTGAAGGATCCGCAGAGGTTCCAGAGGCTGGGCGGGAAAATGCCTAAAGGAGTGCTTCTGGTGGGAGCTCCTGGTACAGGTAAAACATTGCTGGCCAGAGCTACCGCGGGTGAAGCGGAAGTTCCATTTATCAGTATTACCGGTTCAGCATTTGTGGAGTTGTTTGTAGGCGTAGGAGCAGCGCGGGTAAGGGATCTCTTTGCAGAGGCAAAGAGATTGGCACCTTCTATTATATTTATTGATGAAATTGATGCTATTGGCCGGACCAGGGATGCGGGTGGATTTACCACTCATGAGGAAAGAGAGCAGACTTTGAATCAACTCCTGGCAGAAATGGATGGTTTTGATCCCAGCAGAGGGATTGTTGTTATGGCAGCAACGAACAGGCCGGAGGTACTTGACCCTGCTTTGCTCAGGCCAGGTCGTTTTGACCGGCAGATACTGGTGGATAAACCGGACATAAAGGGAAGAGAAGAAATTTTAAGATTACACGCAAAGAAGATAGTGTTGGGAGAAGATGTAGATTTAAAAGTGATTGCTCAGGAAACACCGGGGTTGGTAGGGGCAGACTTAGCCAATATCGTTAATGAGGCGGCGCTTTTGGCAGCCCGGGAAAGTGCAGATAAGGTCTATAAAAAACACTTTGAGGAAGCCATAGATAGAAGAATGGCAGGTTTAGCAAAGAAAAACAGGGCGATGAGTCCTAAAGAGAAAAAAACCGTTGCTTACCATGAATCGGGTCATGCTATTGTTGGTTACCTGTTAAAGGGAGTAGAAGTTGTGCACAAGGTGTCCATTATTCCAAGGGGAGTTGCTGCATTAGGTTTTACTCAACAGAGACCCACGGAGGAACACTATTTAATGCGCAAAAGTGAGATTTTGGATAAGATATGCATGCTGTTTGGAGGAAGGGTAGCGGAGGAAATCGTGTTTGGTGATGTATCCACGGGAGCACAGAATGACCTCTACGCAGCTACAGATTTAGCAAGAGCTGTGGTGACACAATTCGGTATGGACGAGGAATTAGGTCCTATTATTTATGAAAGAGAAAGACGACCTCTCTTTTTGCCTACCCCATTTTCACCTAAGGAAACATACTACAGCCAGAAGACATCGGAAGCTATTGATAGAGAAACGCGGAAGATTATAGATAGTTGTTATAACAGAACCAAAAAGTTGCTTTTGGAAAACAGGTCAAAATTAGACAGGTTGGCTCAAAGGCTCTTAGAAAGAGAGGTTGTGGACGAAAGGGAACTAAAGGAGATTATGGAAAGTAAGGATACTTAGTGCATAACCTCTCCCAATTTGAATATCGGTAGATACATGGCGATGACGATGAAACCTATTATTCCTCCCAGAACAATGATCATTACAGGTTCCATTATGGAAGTAAGATTCTTGACGGCATCGTCTACCTCCGCTTCGTAGAATCTGGAAACATTTTCTAACATTTCATCTAACCTGCCTGTTTCCTCTCCTACGGATGTCATTTGAACAACCATCGGTTCAAATATATGCGCCTGCAAGAAGGCACTGGCTACAGTTTCTCCCTTTCTGATCCTGTCTCTTATTGAAGAGAGCGCATCTTCTATAACTTTATTTCCCGCTGTTTTAACAGCAATATTAATGGCTTCCAGAAGTGGTAATCCACCTTTTACCAATGAAGAAATTGTAGTAGACAGGCGAGCAACAATTCCTTTGTTGATCAATTTGCCGAACAGAGGTAGGTGAAGTAAAACATTATCTATAAACTTTCTTGCTCTTTCGTCTTTTTTGTGTAAGAGTTTAATTGTTATCACGAGTGCGATGATACACAATACAATAGGTAAAAACGCCTTTCTGGTGAATATACTTATATTGATTACTATTGTTGTAAGTAGAGGTAAATGCATGCCCGCAGACTGATAAATTTCGGCAAAGGTGGGAATGACTTTTACCAGTATAAGAATGATTACTGCTATAGCCACTACACTTACAATAAGAGGGTAGGCCAGTGCGCCTTTAATCTTTCTTTTTAAAGTTA
>JAGGSF010000057.1 GCA_021159235.1 Deltaproteobacteria bacterium
ATATATAGGTGCCTTTACTGGACCATAGACTATTTCTCTTTCTATCTTTTCTTTTAACAGTGCGGTGAATCTTTGCGCCTGTTCCATTAGTTTCTTTTCTCTTTTTCCTTGAAATACGAATCTAATGAGATGAGTAAAAGGTGGATATAAAAGGGCCCTTCTATTTTTCAATTCTTCTTCAGCAAATGTTCTCCAGTCATATTTCTTTACATACTCAAACAGTGGACTTAAAGGATTTAAAGATTGAACGATGACATTACCCTTATTTGCCATCTGAATAATCAAAGAAACTGCCTTTTCCGTTGCTCGCACATCCGGTGAAGAAAGTAAAGCCTCAAAAAATGCAACCACCGTCAGGTTGATATGTGGAAATTCACATCCTTTTACCATCTGCGTACCTACTATTATATCTGCTTTTTCTATTTCTTTTAAAATTCTCTGGAAATCCTTCTTTTTTCTCGTTGTATCCCTGTCCACGCGCACGATATGAGCTTGAGGAAATGAATCTTCGAGTGTGTTATGTACTTTTTCCATTTCCATTCCACTTACAAGCACAATGACGCCTTTTTTTCTGTGCAGCGTGTTTCTTATCTCTCTTTTTGCAAGAGAAGTAATAAGTTCACCTTTTTTTAAAGAAACAATATTTATCTGCGGCATATCTTTACTGCGCCCTTTAAACTCAAAAAGTCTGCATTCGCCATTTTTTGCCCTATATAGAGACTCTAAGGAAGGAGTAGAAGAAACGAGCATGATGGGAATGTTACTGTTTTTTGCACGCACAACAGCCACATCCCTAGCATTGTACAGTGGTGCAACTTCTTGCTTGTAAGATTCATCCTGCTCATTGTCTATTATAATAAATTTCATGTTTTTCAATGGTACAAATACACTGGAACGAGTACCTATAAGAACCTTTATTGTTCCTTTTCTTGCCCTGCACCACACATCAAACCGCTCTTTTGGCGTAAGTCGCGAATGATTTACAGCCACTACTTTTTTTCCAAACCTTCCAGTAAACAATTTGAAGAAATGAGATATGAAGAATATCTCTGGAACAAGAACAAGGGCTGAACCTCCATTTTTCAATACATACTCAACGAGTTTTAAACAAAGCTCTGTTTTTCCACCACCTGCATCAAATAGTAAAAAAGACTGAAATATAGGGTTTTTAATACAAGAACTTATTTCATGGTATGCTTCTTCCTGTTCCTTTAAAAGTTTACCTCCTTTTCCCCACACTATTTTCGTATCGTTTTCCACACCTATATTTATCTTTTGAAAGAGCTTCTTAGGGAAAGCACTTTTGACAACCATGCCCAATGGGGCATTGTAGTATGAGGATGTAAATTGTATACTTTTCATGAGACCTTCTTCTATCAACGGTTCTTTATCTATTACTTTCCCTATCTTCTTTGTTTTAAACTGTGGATTTTCTACCTTCTCCCACACAATGCCTATCTTTTCCTCTCCGCGAAGGTCTACCTCCACTCTAACCCCTTTTTTTATTTCACCATCATACTCGTATACGAAACCCTCTATGTTAAGTGGGAAAACCACTTTAAAGTAACAAACCATTTCCAAAACCTCCTGTTTGATGTATTATAACCTGAAAATCGGAGGGGAGAAATGCTTACTAAATTAAAAGAATCGGTGAATTATATAAAAAAGAGAACAGATGGATTTAAACCGTTGGTGGGTATTGTTCTGGGAACAGGATTGGGCGATAGTTTAAATATAACTGTAAAATTTTCTATTCCTTACACTGATGTTCCCCACATGCTTCCATCTACTACTGCAGGACATAAAGGTTGTTTCCTATTTGGAAGGATAGAAAATGTAAATGTTGTTTGTATGCAGGGGAGATTGCATTTTTATGAGGGATACGATTTAAAGGATATTACCTATCCCATAAGGATTATGGGTCTTTTGGGTATTAAATTTCTCATCGTAACAAATGCCAGCGGAGGACTGAATCCTTCCTTTTCTGCTCGGGACATAATGGTCATCACCGATCATATAAACTTCTGTGGAGAAAATCCACTAAGAGGAGAGAACATAGAAGAGTTGGGAGAGCGTTTTCCAGATATGTGTGAGCCTTATGATAAAAAGTTATATCTGAAGGCATTAGAAAAAGGAGCAGAACAGGGAATAATATTGAAACAGGGAGTCTATGTTTGGGTATGTGGACCATCAATGGAGACGCCCGCCGAAACAAGAATGTTGAGACAGATAGGAGGAGATGCTGTAGGAATGTCAACCGTACCGGAGGTTATAGTTGCTCGACACATGAACATCAGGGTATTGGGTCTTTCTGTCATCTCAAATGTCAATAAGCCGGATTGCATGCAACCTGCCCCTATAGAAATGGTGATAGAAAATGCCCATCTGGCATCTCCGAAGCTGGCTTTGGTTATAAAGGGTATTTTAAAGGAGGTCTCTGATGGATCTATTGATTAAAGGTATCGTTGTTACACCTCAAGATGTGATGGATGGATATGTAGGAATAAAGGGTTCTCAGATAGCCTATGTAGGAAAAGAAAGGAAAAAAGCAGAAAGAACAATAGAAACTCCTCATCTCCTTATTATTCCTGGTTTGATAAATACCCACACCCATTTAGCGATGTCTCTGTTTAGAGGACTGGTTGATGATTTAAAATTAAAGGACTGGTTGTACAATTATATCTTCCCCTTGGAAAAGAAGTTCATCAACAAAAATTCTGTCTACTGGTGCAGCCTGCTATCCATGATAGAGCTTGTAAAGGGTGGTGTAACTACATTTGTAGATATGTATTTTTTTGAAGAGGAAGTAGCTCGAGCATGTAAGGATATAGGTATGAGAGGATTTATAGGGGAAGGAATATTGGATTTCCCCACACCTGATGCAAAAAATTCGAAAGAGGCTTTAGAAAAAACGGAAGAACTATCAGAGAAATTCAAGGAAGATGAGCTTATAGATGTTATTGTAGCACCTCATTCTGCATATACAGTAAAAAGGAAAACACTGGAAAGATGTAAACAGCTAAGTTTGGATAAAAAAATGTTATTCAACATACATGTCGCAGAGACAAAAGACGAAATTGAAACAGTAGAGGAAAAAACAGGAAAAATGCCGGTAGAGTATTTAAATGACATGCATGTATTGGATGAATATACTATCTTAGCCCACTGCATCCATGTTACAGATAAGGAGATAGAAGTGTTAAAAGAGAAAAAGTCAACAGTTTGCTGTGTTCCAGAAAGCAATATGAAACTTGCCTCTGGCGTTGCACCGGTATGGAAAATGATAAAAAACGGTGTGAATGTGACCATAGGTACAGATGGCAGCGCAAGCAACAACGATTTGGATCTTCTTCAGGAAATGGATACGGTATCCAAGGTGCAGAAGCTTCGGACCATGGATCCCACTGCAATGGATGCAAAAAATACCTTATTTTTAGCTACAGCAAATGGCGGAAAAGCACTGCATAAAAGAATAGGCAAAATAAAAGAAGGGTACATTGCAGATTTAGCGATTGTGGATTTAGATGATGTAAACCTTATACCATATTTCAATCCTTATTCTCACCTCATTTATTCTGCTTCAGCTTATAATGTGAAAATGACGATAGTAAATGGGAAGATTATCTATGAGAAAGGCAGGATAAATACTGTGGATGAAGAAGAGGTAAAACAGAAGGTAAGAGAAATTGCATCAAGAGTTAAAGGTTAAATCTTTTGCCAAGTTAAACCTGTTCTTGTATGTGCTGGACAAGAGAGAAGATGGTTATCATGAGATATTCTCCCTCTTGAGTAAGATAGACCTGCACGATATACTTATATTTAAAAGATCAAATAAAATTACAATAAATTCCAACATAAGGGAGCTGTGTGGAGAGAAAAATGTCGTATACAGAGTGGCTTCATTTTTGAAGAAGCGTTTTGACATAGATGGAGGGGTAGAGATTTATGTGGACAAGCATATTCCTATAGGTAGTGGTTTGGGTGGAGAAAGTAGCAACGCTGCCTATACATTACTAACATTAAACACATTGTGGCATCTGAAGATGAGCAGAGAAGAAATGATGAAAACATCTCTCCTCTGGGGAAGCGACATTCCTTTTTTTATCTCCGCCAATACAGCGCTGGTTAAGGGAAGAGGTGAGCTCGTTTATCCCTTAAGAATGAAGAAAAGATGTTCGGCTTTAATTGTATTTCCGAGGATTCCCATATTTACTAAGGATGTATATACAGGAAAAATCCAGTTGACAAACAAGGTATTTGTTCATAGAATTGCGATGGATGTTTTCCGAAAAGATGACATAGACATGAAGTGTATTCTTAAGTACATGCATAATGATCTGGAACACAGTGCCTTTTCTCTTTATCCCAAACTAAAACAATATAAGGAGAAAGCAGAAGAAAGGTTGGGGAGAAAGCTTATCATGTCTGGCAGTGGATCGGCATTTTTTACTATACTATTTGAGGATGAGGAGGTGCGAAGAGCAGTAAGCAAATGTAAGATGGAAGGTATAGACTGTGTTAAAGCAAAATTTTTATGTTAAAGGATGGAAAGGATGGAAATTACAGAGGTAAGGATTAATTTAGTGGAGGGAGATCCGAAGTTGTTGGCTTTTGCTACGGTAACTTTTGATAACTGTTTTGTAGTTAGAGACCTGAAGGTAATCAGTGGGAAAAGAGGCTATTTTGTAGCCATGCCTTCTAAAAGAATGAAGGATGGAAGTTTTAGAGATATTGCTCATCCTCTAAATAACGAAACGAGGAGAAAATTGGAAGAGAGGGTTATTCAGGAATATGAGAAAGTGAAAAGAGAAAATACAGGGAACGTTGCAGAACCGGAAACTGATAACTAATTGGGGTGTAGCCAAGTGGCAAGGCACGGGACTTTGGATCCCGCATTCGGTGGTTCGAATCCACCCACCCCAGCCAAAGAAAGTGTGGAGACCGTGAAATGAAGCTTATTACGGGCAATGGAAATAGAGAATTATCAGAGGAAATAAGCAGTTATCTGGGTGTTCCTCTTACTCCCACCGTTGTTGATACTTTTAGTGATGGGGAGATAAATGTACGAATTAAAGAAAGTGTAAGAGGTGATGATGTTTATGTTATTCAATCTCTCTCCCGACCCGTAAACAAGAACATAATGGAAATGCTCGTCATCATAGATGCATTGAAGAGAGCATCTGCTGGGTGCATTACGGCAGTTATGCCCTATTACGCTTACGCCAGACAGGATAGGAAGGTAGAACCGAGAGCACCTATTACTGCAAAATTAATCGCTGATTTGCTCACGGCCTCCGGGGCAAATCGAATCCTGTGTATGGACTTGCATGTGGGTCAAATTCAAGGTTTTTTTAACATCCCGGTAGATCACCTGTATGCATTTCCAATTATACTGGATTATATTAAATCAAATATGTTAGATGATGTGGTTATTGTTTCACCAGATGCAGGTGGTGTAGAAAGAGCAAGAAGCTATGCCCGAAAGCTCAACACATCTCTGGCTATCATAGATAAAAGGAGATCTGAACCCAACGTTTCAGAAGTGTTGCATGTTATAGGGGAAGTAAAAGGAAAAACAGCAATAATAGTGGACGATATGGTAGATACAGGTGGAACACTGGTCAATGCGGCAGAAGCATTGAAAGAAGCAGGAGCAGAAAAAGTATACGCCTGCTGTACACATCCTGTTCTTTCCGGTAATGCTGTTGAGAAAATAGAGAATTCTAACATAGAGAAATTGATCGTTACCAACACCATTAAGGTTCCTGTAGATAAAGTATCATCCAAGATAAAGGTTCTGTCTGTAGCTCCATTAATTGGAGAAGCCATAAGAAGAATATCTAACAAGGAATCCGTTAGCTCACTTTTTTTGTGAATCTTCAAAGGAGAAGAAGATGGATGTTCATTTAAGAAGAGAAACAGGCAAGGGTTGTGCTAAAAGGTTGCGTAAAAAAGGGGTGATTCCTGCTGTCATATATGGCTGGAAAAAAGAAAGTAGACCGTTAGAGGTAAATGAAGAGGAATTTACCAAATTCTATAAAAACAGTCCAAGAAATGCTATATACAAACTAAATATAGAAGGTGAAGAAATAGAGGCAATTCTGAAAGACGTGCAGAGAAACCCTGTAACAGACAAAATAATACACCTGGATTTTTATCAAATCTCTCCAGAGCGAATGATACAGGTGGATGTGCCTGTAGAACTTATGGGTGAAGCAATAGGAGTGAAGAGAGGCGGAATTCTTTATCAGCCCAGAAAGTATATCAGAATCACTGCCTATCCCAGGAATATCCCTTCTTCTCTTCAGGTGGATATAAGTTCATTGGATATTGGAGATACAATCCATGTTATGGACTTAGCTCTACCAGAAGGAGTGAAGGTAAAGGAGAAAAGAAATTTCACCATTGTAGCTATCTTGGGTAAAGAAGAGAAGGAAGAGGAAAAGACCACAGAAGAGGAAACAGAAGAGTAAAGTGTTCTTAGTGGTGGGCTTGGGGAATACTGGGTCTTGCTATGCAGAAACACGCCACAATGTAGGATTTATGGTGGTAGATGAGTTTTGCAATCGTTTAAATTCAAGCTTTTCATATCGGGAAGATATCTCCTCTTTCTGCACAGGTGGGGAAAAGGTTATAGTAATAAAACCAGCAACATGGATAAACCTGAGCGGGGAAGCGGTTAAACGGGCAGTAAGCGTATTTTCTCCAGAAGAGATTATCTTGGTTCATGATGATATATATATACCGTTGGGAAGGCTAAAGATAAAAAAAGGTGGAGGGGACGGTGGCCATAAGGGTGTGCGTTCTGTCATCCAGCATATTGGTAAAGATTTTGTCAGAATAAAGATAGGTATAGGCAAGCCCGATGGTGATATAATAAGTTATGTGCTGGGAGAATTTACAAGAGAGGAAAAAACCGTAATAAAGCGGGTGATAGATGTGGCAGTGTATGCTATACTGGATATTGTGGAAAACGGGTTAAGTTATGCGATGAACAAATATAATCCACCCCTGGAGGCCAAAGAAGATGAAGGAGTATAGCGTAGCTGTTGTAGGTGCCACCGGTATGGTGGGCGAAGAGATGGCTTCAATCTTAGAGAAACGCAGTTTCCCCATAAAGAAGATAAGCTTCCTCGCATCTGAGAGGTCCATAGGGAGAACAATACACTTCAAGGGTGAGGAGTTACCGGTGAATGTATTGGACAAAAATTCCTTTAGGGGAATAGATATTGCACTATTTTCGGCAGGAGGAAAAGTAAGTAGGGAATATGCACCTATTGCTGTGGAAAGTGGAGCAGTGGTAATAGACAACACCAGCTATTTCCGTATGGATGAGGATATACCCCTGGTTGTTCCAGAAGTAAATCCAGAAGACATTACCCTGTATAAAAACAGAGGAATAATCTCCAATCCCAATTGTTCTACTATTCAGATGGTAGTAGCATTAAAACCTATTTATGACAACTTTGGCATAAATAGGATAGTGGTAGCTACATATCAAGCAACATCAGGGGCAGGCAGAAGAGCAGTAGATGAACTTATACATGAGACAAAGGCGTTCTTTGAGTTTAAACTCAAAGATTACGAGCCTGCTGTTTTCCCGCACAAAATTGCATTTAACTGCCTTCCACATATAGACGTATTCTTTGAAGATGGCTACACCAAGGAAGAAAAAAAGATGATGAATGAAACAAGAAAAATATTCCATAACAAAGACATAAGGGTTACAGCTACATGTGTAAGGGTGCCCGTTATTAGATGTCATTCGGAGGCGATAAATGTAGAAACAGAAAAGGCATTTGATATAGAAAAGGTAAAACAGTTGATTGCCTCTCAGAAAGGTTGCAAGTTGGTTGATGACCCAGATGGCTCGCTTTATCCACTGGCACTTGATGCATCTGGAAAGGATGAAGTCTTTGTAGGCAGGATAAGGAGGGACGAATCGATAGAAAATGGTATGAATATGTGGGTAGTTTCTGATAATTTAAGGAAAGGGGCAGCACTCAATGCGGTGCAAATTGCAGAAATACTTATAAAACAATATCTATAGGAGGAAAAATGGAATTTAAAGAGGTAGATATAAAAACAATTATGGTAGCTACCGACCTTTCGGAAAACGCAGAGTATGCACTCTTGTTTGCTAAAAGTGTGGCAGAGAAATTAGGAGCAAAACTCATTGTTTACCATTGTTTAACAGATATAGACAAATCTATTGGTTATGTTCCAGGTTTTCCCGCTGAGCAGATAGAAAAGAACCTACGCGATGAAGCGGTGAAAGAGCTTACAATCTTGAAGAATAGATATAAATTAGGCCCTGATATAGAAACCGTAGTGGAAAAGGGAGAAGCTTATAGAAAGATTGTGGATTTCGCTCAATCCCGCCATGTGGATCTCATAATCATGGGTGCACGAGGAAAAACAAAGCTGGAAAAATTCATCTTTGGCAGTGTAACACAGAAAGTAGTAAGCATATCAGATATTCCCGTGCTGGCAATTAAAATACCAAAAGAATAATCTATTTTTCCTGTTTTTTATTCCTTTCTACAATTTTTTGCGCCAGGAGGGGTGGCACTTCTTCATAGGTACTGAATTTCATTGTAAAGTATCCTTCTCCCTGTGTGATAGCACGTAGTGTAATGGCATATTCCAATACCTCCGCATGGGGAACAATTGCCTTTATGCAATTGTACTCTCTTTGAGGATTCATCCCTATCACTTTCCCTCGACGGGAATTGAGATCACTAACTACATCACCCGTGCACCTGTCCGGTACATATATCTCCATTTCCATCATGGGTTCTAATAGAACAGGTTTGCAGTTCCTGATACCCTCTTTAAAAGCAATAGAACCAGCTGTTTGAAAAGCAATATCTGAAGAATCAACAGGATGATACATGCCATCGTACAGTGTTACCTTTATGTCTGTCATAGGATAACCGGCCAGTACTCCCTTCTCCATTGCAGCCTTTATTCCCTTTTCTACAGAAGGTATAAATTGTCGGGGTATAGCACCTCCTACGATCTTGTCCACAAACTCAAATCCCTTCCCTCTTGGCAGGGGTTCAATTTCTATCCAGCAATCACCAAACTGCCCATGACCACCGGTCTGCTTCTTGTACCTTCCATGAGACTTTGCCTTTTTCTTGATTGTTTCTCTGTATGCAATTTTCGGTATGGTAAGTTCAGCGTCCACACCAAATCTGTTTTTCAGTTTAGATGCTGTTATCTCAAGATGCATCTTGCCCATTCCCTTCAGTAGAAATTCCTGCGTTTCTATGTTTTTCTCAAAAACCAGTGAGGGATCGGATTCTATTATCTTGGATAACGCACTACCAATTTTTTCTTCATCACCTTTAGATTTCGCGTGAATAGCGTATGAAATTTGAGGAATAGGTATGTCCACAAAATCATACCTTACAGAATTGCCCTTTTCAACCAGTGTATCTCCTGTTTGAGTAACTTTTAGTTTAGCACAAGCCACAACTTCTCCCTGTTCTGCACTCTCTACAGGAGTCGTATTCTTACCCTGTAATTTCATCAACGTGCCTATTTTTTCTGCTGCAAGTTTGTTTGCATTAAAATAAACAGTATCCGAGTTTATTGTTCCTGTGCATACCTTCATACAACTGATTTTACCCGTTAAAGAATCATTGTAGGTTTTAAAAACCAGCGCAGATACCTTATCAACTCTTTCCTGCTGCGGTAGATAATCTACAATGCCAGAAAGAATAACATCTGTACCTATACCCTTTAAACCAGATACAGGGAAAACAGGTATGATTTTTAGATCTTGTATTGCCTTTTTCAGTGTTTTCAGGAGTTCTTTTTTATCAATATCTTCTCCTTCTAAATACTTCTCTAAAAGCTCATCATTTTCCTCTACTGTTGCTTCTACAATTTTTGATCTAAAATCATCAAGTTTTTCTCTTTCTACATCCGGGATTGTCGCCTCTTTTCTCTTTCCATCCTTATAAGTATAGGCTTTTTCAGCCATTACATCTATAATACCGGAAAATCCTGTCTCCTTCCCCAATGGCAAAAACAAGGGTATCGCTTTTGGTGCAATATTTTGTCTGATAGTAGAAAGTGTATTGTAGAAATCGGCATGTTCTTTATCCAGCATATTTACCGCAATGAAACTTAATTTCTGTCTTTCCATAAGCCATCTGAAAAGCTTGTTTGTTTCTGCCTTTATCCCGCTTAATGCATCTACAAGCAGCAGCGCACCATCAGCCACCCTGGCTCCACAAAATGCATCAGTAATAAAATCTCCATATCCTGGTGTGTCTATAATGTCTATGTGATGTCCTTTCCACTCCGTATATCCTATTGCCAGTTGCAGAGAAAGCTTTCTCTGTATTTCCTCACTGTCAAAGTCCATGGTTGTATTTCCGTTATCCGTACTACCCTTTCTGTTTATCTTCTTGGTGAGAAATAGAATATCCTCTACCAATGTTGTTTTTCCACTTCCTCTTCCCCCCAGCACAACTATAGTCTTTTTCATATATCGGCCCCCGTTTTTAAAAGCTTATTCCATAATGGACAATCTTTCTTCTTGAAAAATGAACAACCCGAACATTTTTTCTCAAAATATCCGGTATCTTTTTCTGATTCCTCTCTGATCTGGCGTAAGTTTTTTGATTTACTGATAAATAAATCTATTTCGTTTTTTGTCTTTTTCAGTTTTTCCAGCCATTCCTTAAGAATATCATTATACTCGGGATGATTTATACTGTTACTTTTCATGATTTTATTCTCCAGATTATATACACCTGTAATTTCTGTTATATCTATTACCTGTGAAGTAAAGTGTACCTCTTGTGCTGGCAGAATATATATACCGGGTTTAATTTCCTTACAATCTTTACCATCTGTTTTGCAATATCCAATAAGGAGATCACGAGAGTATCGCACTCTGAACAAAAAGTACACTGTAGCATATTTCTGTATAAGCTCACTAATTTCCTCAAAGTAGAAGAGATAATCCATCTGTCCATCATTCATGTATCCCTCAAGATACGGACCATTTTCTATCTCCCCTTTTCTCCGTGGGTAACAGTGAAGAATGTCTCTTATAATTATGTCATTTTCCTTAACGATCCTGCATCCTTCCGGAAAAGGCGGAAGAGGATAAAATGGAGAAGAAATCAACAGCGGTTCCATAAAATTTCTCCTTTCTTCTTAAAATAACAATATACCAGAATTACACCAGCAATAAACGCAATTGCTGCGCCTTTCCCTAAATAAGAGTGCACGATCCTCCATTCTCTGCCTGCGAAGTAACCTAAAAAAACATATATAGATGCCCAGCACACTCCACCTGCTACATTGTATATGAGAAATGTCTTACACTTCATGTGTGCAATACCGGCCACAAAGGGGGCAAACGACCTCAGGACAGAGGCAAATCGCCCGAAGAAAATTGTCTTTCCACCATGGCTGTTGAAAAAAGCTCTTACAATACGATAGTATTTCTCGTTGAACAAAAAATACTTCCCGTATTTTATTATCACCGGCTCTCCAATTTTCCGTCCTAAAAGATACCCGAAACTATCTCCTAATATTGCACCAGATAGAGAGGCAACAACAGTTGAATAGAAATTCAATATACCTTGCGATGAAAAGACACCACCTAATACAACTGCTGTTTCCCCAGGAACAATTAACCCTGCAAAAGCTGATGATTCCAGAAAGGTCAATACAAATATAGCACCATCACCGTATCGCGATACCCACTCTATTGCTGTGTTCACAACACTAAACATCAGATAATCTCATTATAAGTGAAATGTAGATTTATATCAAGCGGTAAGCATTATTTAAATTTTACATTTAACGGATTTCCGCTTATAATAAATACGCTATGGAAGATGCACTTTTAACGACTAAAGAGGTATCAAAGTATTTAAAAATCAACGAAAAAAAGGTATATCAACTGATAAAAGAGGGAAAAATTCCCTGCACGAGGATCGCCGGAAAATGGCTTTTTCCTAAAAAGTCCATAGAAAGATGGATTAGAGAAAGTGTGGAGGGTGAAAAAGATATATTCATTGCTGGCAGTGATGATTTAATCTTAAAACAACTGGTAAGTAAATATATAGAAAAAAGCTTTCCTCAATCGTTAGCCTATTATGCAGATGTGGGCAGCCTCAAAGGCATTCTTGCTCTGTCCTGTGGAAAGACATTTATCGCCGCCATTCACCTGCTTGATGCAGAAACAGGAGAATACAATCTTCCTTATCTTTCCAGGTACCTTCAAAATGAAGAGTATGCGGTGATCAATCTCTCTTATAGGAATCAGGGGCTCATTGTAAATAAAGGGAACCCCCTGGGGATAAAAGGAATAAGAGATGTAGTTGAAAAGAAAGCGCGGTTTGTTAATCGCAACCCGGGTTCAGGCACCAGGGTTTTATTTGATTATTATTTGAACAAACTAAATATAGATCCTGAAGAGATAATAGGTTATAAGAATGAGGTAAACAAACATCTTGATGTAGGGTTGAAGATTCTTCATGGAGAGGCAGATGCAGGTTTGGGCATTGAATCTGTTTCCAGTATTCTGCACTTGGATTTTATCCCCATCACACAGGAACGATTTGACCTTGCTATCTCCAAACAACACCTGTACACAAAGCCGATGAGAGATTTTCTTTCCCTTATAGATCCTGTATTTATACATACCCTGTTTAAAAAACCTGCTGGTTACGACCTCAGGGATACGGGGAAAATCATCTATCATTCCTGAATCATTAAAAACATGAAACAGTCCCCGGCAAATAAGGTGAAAGAATACATAAGCTTCACAAGACAGTTAAAATTGGATCGGTTTGAGATAATACAGTATATCGTCAAATGGATTCCCTTTTCTATTGTGGTAGGAATAGCTACGGGTATAATGGCATCAATCTTTGACTACACTATAGTAGAGATAAACAAAAACATTATAGCAAACAAAAAGATTTGTGTTATTTTTCCTCTTTCAGTCGGTATAATCACAGGATTGATTATACATCGTTTTCCAGGTGTTTCGGGTCCTGGTATAAATTATATTATCTGGCACTTAAGAGAAAAAGGCAGGATACCTGCCATTTGCATGCTGGCAAAATTTGTGACATCTGCTCTCGCTCTTTCTGGCGCCTTCCTGGCGGGAAGAGAAGGTCCATCATTTTATATTGGGGCAGGAGTAGGCGAATGGCTGGGGAAAATATTCAAAATAACGGAAAAGGAGAAAAAATATACAGCTCTTATCGGTGCAGGAGCATTCACCGGGGCATTGTTTAAAGCTCCCTTAGGTGGTGCTATATTCGCACTGGAAATTGGATATCTTTATGATATAGAGTACAAACCATTTGGTCAAACATTGATCGCCTCGGTAATAAGCTATTCAATTTTCTCCTGGTTTAGAGGTATGCATCCATTCATAGAAATAAATACTATTCCTGTATGGAACATAAAACATATACCATATTTCGTCCTCACAGGTATGGTTGCCTCCGCTATAACTTATTTATTTGCGATTCACTACTCTTTACTAAACCGTATTTCTTTATCTATCAAACCAATTATAAGACCCATAATTGGAACTGTCATGGCCATTCCACTGTTGATATTTATTATTTCAATAACCAATATTCATTTATTGTCTTTGCCTGTAAACTACACACCCTTGACGAACCTAATAGAATACATCTATCCTGTATGGGAATTATTACTTATAATTGTGGTTACAATACTCTTCATAAGCCTTACTCTGGGATTTGGTATATCTGGAGGGTTGATACTTCCAAACTTGCTTATTGGGGCAGCAATTGGGAATATATTCGGCCACATATTTCCTGGTGAAATTGCTACATTTGTAATGGCTGGCATGGGATCCTCCTTAGCTGCAAGTGCAAAAACGCCATTAGCTGCTATCGTTCTATTAACAGAGATGTCAGGAACAAATGTGGTTATACCAATGGCGGTTGCAGTTATAACAAGTTATATCTTTAGTTTCGGTATCAGTATGTATAAGGCACAGCAGATAATGCGTTCCTGATTTTCCTTTGCGAGCACTTTGTGCTTGCAGGAAATTCTCAAAAAGAGAATTTCCTTGACAAATCCCATTTACAGCCTATATTAACCCTTCCGATTTTAAACGAAGTTTTAAAGGAGTGTGTATGAAAGATTTAGAGATCTTGCACTATGGTTTCTGCCCCACCTGCAGAAGACCGGTGGAGAAAATATCAAGTGTAAAGTTTCACTGCCCTTCATGTCAAAAGACATGGTATCTACATGTGCCCGGCAGGAAAGTATTGGAAAGCATAGAAGATAAATCAGAGAAGTGGAGAAAAGCCTCATAATCTATTTTTTCCTTTCCCCAAATATTTTTGTGCCTATACGGACGATATTGGCACCCTCTTCTATGGCAATCCGGTAGGAATTCGTCATTCCCATAGACAAATATTTCATCTCTACATTGGGAATGTTAAGCTTCTTTATTTTATCAAATATCTTTTTCGTCTCTATAAAATAAGGCCTGGAGTCTTCCGGATTGCCAAAACGAGGACCCATCGTCATAAGTCCCATTATCTTTATATTTTTAAGCCGGGCAATTTTCCTGATTAAGGTTTCTACATCCTCTGGCATCACACCGGATTTTTGCGGTTCTCTACCACTGTTTATCTCTATCAAAACAGGCATTACTTTACCAATACTTTTGCATCGTTTATCTATTTCTTCTGCTATCTCCACTGAATCGATAGTTTCTATCATGTCAAATATTTCTAAGTTTTTTTTCCTTAAAAGATCGTGTTTTTGTGTTTCGGGAGTTCCGATAAAATGCCACCTTACTTTTTTCCCTATTACTGGATAAACCTTTTTTACATCTCCTATGTAGTTCTCCCCGATAATCTTTACGCCAGCACGGATTGCCTCCATGATTTCTTCTGCTGTTCTTGTTTTTGCTGCTGCTTCCAGTTCCACACCTGGCGGCAACTCTTTTAACAACCTCTCTACATTTTCTCTAATCATTCCAATACCCCCTCAGATTACTCTACCAGAGTTTTTATAGCTGCGTCAAGTTGCTAAAGTTCCCGGATTATTTTAAAATAAAGGTATGATTTTACCTGAGCCTGTAATAGGTCTTGCCTTAGCTGGAGGTGGAGCAAAAGGCATAGCTCATATTGGTGTAATAGAAGTACTTGAAGAAGAAGGCATAAACATAGATAGAATTGCGGGAACAAGCATAGGTGCAATCATAGGCGCAATGTATGCCTTAAACCCTGATATTCACCTGTTGAAACAAAAGGTAAAAGAGATAATTAATCTGGATGCATACCAGAAACTGGCATTGGGAAAATTCAAACCCAGAAAAGGTGAAACATGGCTTGATAAATGGGTGAATAGGTTTCAAGAGGGTGCGTTACTTACAGAGTTACTTACCAAGAATGCTCTTCTCTCAAAAAAGGAAACAGACGAGATTTTCCATTATATATTTGGTGAAAAAACCTTTAATGATACAAAGATTCCCTTTGCCAGCACAGCCCTTGACCTTTTAACAGGCAAGGATGTGGTAATGAAAAGAGGAGATTTATGGGAGGCAGTAAGAGCCAGTGCTGCTATACCTGCCATTTTCCCGCCTGTAAGACAGAAGGATAAATTGTTAGTTGACGGTGGCGTAACGGCAAATATACCTGTTAAACTGGCGTTTGATCTGGGTGCGAATATCGTAATTGCCGTGATGCTCAAAAGCACACCTTCTTCACCGGGAAAACTAAATACGGCACTGGAGATATATATGCGTAGCGAGGAACTCACTTACATCAAACTCTGTAAGATATTATCAAAAGGAGCAGACCTTGTGATAAAACCTGATGTGGAAGGGGTTTACTGGACAGATTTTGATAAAATGGAGTTTTGTATAGAAAAGGGCAGGGAGGCAGCAAAGAGACAACTGAAAAAAATAAAAGCGGTAACTTCAAGGGAATACCTTGTCTGTAAAAAACTGTTTGGCAAACATAAAAGTTTATGGCTGTAGTTGGAGGATATTATGAGAACAGGTTATGAAGGTTTAGGCCCTCACAAAATGATGATAAGTGATGTTGTGCGTACCGCATCCTACCGCAAGGCAATATTTGAGATAGTTAGAAGAGGAGATGTGGTGGCTGATATTGGCACAGGAGTTGGTATTCTGGCCTTTTTTGCCTGTCAGGCTGGGGCAAGCAGGGTGTATGCGATTGAGGCAAGTGATATAATTGAAGTGGCTAAACAAGCTCGAGTAGGCGGTTTAGAAAAACGGGTAACATTCATTAAAAGTTTCTCTGAAATGGCAAAATTACCAGAAAAGGTTGATGTTATAATATCGGAGATAATAGGTACCTTTGCTGTTGAGGAAAATATATTGGCTGTCATTTCTGACGCCAGGAAGCGTTTTCTTAAAGATAATGGAATCTTAATTCCCTCTTCTATTAAAATGATGATTGTGCCTGTAGAATCTTTTGATTTATATAAAGAGATTGAATTCTGGAGTGAGGATATTTATGGAATTGATTTTTCTTCCATTCATAAGATGGCAGCAAACAACCGATATATTAAATCACTTGATCCAGGTTATTTTTTGAGCAAGCCTTTATCAATAAATAGTATTGATTTTTACACGGTGGAAAGCAAAGATTTATACATAAATAATATGGTTTCGTTTACAATTGAAAGAGCGGGCGTTCTACACGGTTTTGGAGGATGGTTTGAAGCCAATCTTTCCAAAAGCATCACGCTCAGTACCGCGCCTCCCAATCCAACTACCAGCTGGAAAAATGTATTTTTCCCTGTTGAGAAGCCCGTTGATGTTGAAAGCGGAGATAGTGTGGTGATAAGGATGGAGGTAAACCCCATAGGTATAGATTTTGTTTGGAACTGGGATGTAGATGTTCTTAGCAAAGAAGGAAATAAGAAGGCTCAGTTTAGCCATAGCACACTTCAGGGTTCTCCTCATTCTGATGAGGGTTTTCCAGCCGGGCTCATTTCCTGCTTATCAGAAGAAAGTCAGCCATAATCTTCAACAAATTTCTCAATCCAGTCACGAGGCATCTTCGTACCTATTGATACAAGAGTTGTTTGCTTGACAGATAGGACAAAAATAACAACTCCTTCCTGCTATAATCTCTCTTTTAAGCTTATGATTTTCATTACGGGGACACTTCATGTCTGTGTTTCGATGAACAATGAGCCAGGATGAATCAAAATACATGTTACAATCAATTGCTTCTTCTAATACCATTTTCATACTCTTGAATAGTTTTTTCCTTTGCTTCAAACCAATAGTTTCAATGCTTTTATGGGGATCTATCTTAGCCTTAAATAATATCTCATCAGAATAAACATTTCCAATTCCGGCAATATTTCTTTGATCTAACAGAAAGGCTTTTATGTTTTTTCGCTGGTGCCTATCTAAGATTTTAAAAAAGTCCTTTTCAGAAATGGTCAGGGGTTCTGGCCCCATTTCCCTTATCAGTTTTACCTCTTCCGGATCTTCTACCAAGTAAATTTTAGCCAATTTTCTTATGCTAAACAATCTAAGTTCATAACCATTCTCAAATTTTATAACCAGACGAGTGAACCTATCCTTTTTTGTATTTTGTTTTACATAGTGCAAATTTCCTGTCATTCCGAAATGAAGTATAAGTTTTTCAGGAATGTTCTTAATCTCACAGATCAAAAACTTCCCCCTCCTGTTGATATCTATAAATCTTCTTCCTACAAGCTTACTCTTTAAATCTTTAAAGTTTATATTTCTGATCAAATCTTTACAGCTACATTGAACATCAATTATAACTTTGTTGAGAGAAGTTTTCTTAAAATATGTTTTAAAAGATTCAACATCTGGTAACTCTGGCATTGTTTCTGCAGTTGCAAGCTTAAATCTCAGGGAGATTTAAGCACCTTTTTGCCTTTCAGCTTTTTCAACAAAGTGCCGCAATAAGCCAAAGCTTGCACCTCTTACTACATAAGAATCTACAACAAAGGTCGGGGTGCCATTGGAATGCAGTGTTTCAAGCATTTCCCTTTCATTTGCTTCTATAATATCTCTGGTTTTCTTGCTCTGCGCTATTTTAACTGCTTTTACATAATCAATCTTATTCTTTTTGCACCAGTCCTTTATCCTTTTTACTATTTCTTCTTTATTTTTACCGGCAATTGAAAAAAGCAGAGGAGAAATATCCCGTTTAAAATGGGACACGGCGATAAACATCCCGGTTAAGAAGCGATTTTTCTCATTGGAATGAATTAGAACTGGTTTTATATAAACATTCGCAGGCAGTTTTTTCTCTTTTACGAGGTTTAAAACTTGAGCTTTGCCTATCTTACAATAAGGGCATTCAAAATCGAGATACATAACAATATTAAACTTAGAATTCTCTGCTCTGTGAACCGTTACGGCGTTTTTAACGGACACACTAACTCTGTTTTTTTCGGCAAGGGCAGCGAAAAGAAGGGGATAATGATTTTTCCCCTCGACTTGAACCGCACCGGTAATGACTATATCTCCGTTGGAGGCAAAAGGGATAATTTTTTGTTGTTTGTCTTTCTTTAAAGTAACGGTTATCAGATGAAATCCCTGAAGTCCTGATATTTTACCTTCATCTTTTACTTTTACCTCTATTCCCCTTGCAGAATATTGTTTTATCTGTCTTTCAAAGATATAATTAACTGTTTCCCGGGGCGAAGCTGCATAACTCAGAACGGGAGTAAGTACTGCTAACATCAAACAGATCTTCAGAAAATATTGCTTCATATTACAAAACCTCCTCATAAATTAAGACTTCTTTTTCTTAAGAGTATCACTCAGATAGCGGTGAATCTCATCCAGAACAGGAGGAGCTATATAGAAAACCTCAATGTTGGATGGAAATTGGAACTGATTGTTCTCTAAGGCAAACAGTATTCCTGCCTCTCCATCCTGAATCGTTTCTGTTATTTTGTTTACAACATATTCGTTTCTCTTTTTAGCAGCTTTGTTGTAGGCTTCAGAGATGATCTTCATCGCATTCTGGCTCTCAACCCCTATCATAATGCATCGTTGCCAATCCAGTGTTTCCTTTAACACTTCGTCATCTTCTACCGCAAAGAGTTTTGCTCCTCTATCCAGCATCTCCTTGACAATCTTAAAACTGCCCCGATTTAAATTTTCAATCACCTTTAATCCCTCTTCTCCCTCCTTTGGAACAAACTCATGATAGATGTTTTTGACCTTTCCCATCTTAAGTTCCAGATTTTCTACCTGCTTTTTGGCCTGTTTCCAGTATTCCTCCAGCTTTTTCTCATACTCTTCCTTTTCTTTATCATCCAATCCTATCTGTGAGGATATAAGGGGAATAAGATACAACCTCTTCTTATCCTTAAATTTTTCAACTGAAGGTTTTTCCATCTTACCCAATTCTGGCATATCATCCTCCTTTAATCTTGCTCCAGATGTTTTTCACCTGCTTGAAGGTATCATCCTTTGTTCCCCTATTGTCTATAACAATCTGTGCTCTTTTCTTCTTCTCCTCTATATCCATCTGCAGCTTCAATCTCTTTTCTGCTTCTTCTTCAGAAATCTTGTTTCTCTCCATTATTCTTTTTATCTGTGTCTCTCTGTCTATATAGACCACAATAACCACATCAAACATATTTTCCATCTTTTTTTCATAAAGTAAAGGAACATCGTATACAATAACCGCATCTCTATCCTTTTTTCTTACATTTTCTATAAATGCCTCTCTCATCTCTGCTACTTTGGGATGAACGACACTCTCCAAGAATCTCAACTCCTGTTTGTTATTTATTACAATCTGACCCAGTTTTTTCCTGTCTATCTCTCCGCTTTCGTTCAATATAACATTTCCAAAATGCTTTAACAGCTTCTGATAGACATCTTCCTGGTGTAATGCCTTATGAGACAGTTCATCTGCATCCAGTGTATATGCACCCATTCTTTCAAACATCTTTCTTACCGTGGTTTTGCCCGAAGCGATACCACCGGTAAGACCGATGAGCCTCATTATAAAAACTCCCTTAAAGGACATACATCACATCGAGGATTCCTCTTGCAGTATGTTTTACCCAGCTTGACGATCAAGGCATGATAATTCTTATACAGTTCAATATCCAGGGGAATGTTTTCCATAAATATTTTTTGTATCTCACCGTATCTGTTTGAAGATGTGATTTCGTGCCTGTGAACCAGTCTTCTGGTATATGCATCAACCACGAAAAAAGGGCAGGAAAGAACATATAAAAGAATAGAATCCGCTGTTTCTTCACCTATACCCTTAATGGAGAGAAGTTCTGAACGCAACTTTCTACAGGAATATTCTTTCAGTCTCGAAAAGCCTCCTTTGTGGTGTAGCCAGGATGCAAAATTTTTCAAATACTGTGCCTTGGAATTGAAAAAACCTGCAGGTGAAATAAGTTTCTTTATCCTTTCTTCTTCTGCACTGAAGATAGCAGAGAAACTGCACAGATTTGCCTGTTTTAAGTTTTGAATTGCCTTTTCTACATTTTTCCAGGCTGTATTCTGAGTAAGGATAGCACCAATTGCTATTTCATCCTCTGTTTCTCCAGGCCACCAGTTTTGATGGCCAAACACAGAGAACAGCTTTTCATAGATAGAAATAAGATCAGGCATTTTTCCAGTACTGGTTTAGCCTTCCCTTCACATCCTCGGGTTTAATAATGGTAACAGGTATGGGAGATTTTCTTGTTACCTTTACAGCTACGCTACCTACAAACATCTCCCTTAATGCTCCTCTACCATGCGAAGAGACAACTATATGATCTACTTTTTTCTCAACAGCTGTTTTAACAATCTCATCCGATGGTTCACCTGATCTTATGGTGTACTTTATCTCTAAGCCCTGTTCTTTGAATTTTTTCTGTATGCTCTTCAGCCTTTTTTCTGCTTCTTTCTGAATGATACCCTGCAACTCTGCTGCACTGGTATAGATTGCAGAAATAATACCCCTCATATCCACTACATAAACGAGGATAATATCTCCTTTTTTTAAGTATTCATTCTGTATAACAAACTCTATTGCTTCTAAGGATACTTCAGAGAGATCAGTAGGAATGAGAATTTTCATCTTCAACTCCTTTTTAGTTCATGATACCAGATTTTGCAGTTCTAAACAACAGTGTTAAATACTTCCAGAGAACAACTAACAATTTACATTTATTTTATCATTTCTTAACACTTTCTTAACATCTATTTTTTGTAATAAAACAAACAAATTTTGAAGGAGGTTTTCTATGAAAAGGTTTTTTGTATGTGTG
>JAGGSF010000116.1 GCA_021159235.1 Deltaproteobacteria bacterium
GGGAAGTTTTTGTATTCGCTGGCGAAAAGAAGGAAAAAAGATTATCTACACAAGCGTTTTTTCCATGAAACAATCCGAGGTATCACCTCGAGATTACCCCTCTTTGAGAGCGTTGTTTAACAACGCAGTTAAGGCTATGAAAAATCAGATAATAATTCTAAAACAAAAACGGTAAACTATTCATCTTTAGTTTTTTATAATAAGTCTTTTTAGGTTGCATTCTACAGTTCCCATTCCAAACCTGTATTCCATTTTAACTGGTATTTTCAGATTATTTACCCAGGCGTGAATTTCTTCTACCTTTTTGCTTGCATCCACTTTACCGTTTTTCATTCTGAATATCCTCACTCTTACCTTTGTCTTTCCCTGTTTAACCTTTAAGGGCACCGTCTCAACCTTATGAATATCATCACTGATAACAATATACTTGCAATAGTTCTTGTTGAGTTGGAAATCTGCTCGCATGAAAAAGACATAGAGAGATATAGGAGAAAATATAGACTCTTTCAAAATCAGTGTTTTGTTCCTGTTTTTAATCTTAGAAGCTTTTATCTTGGTCATCTTGACCACTGCTTTATGTTCATCAATATATTTTACAGTTACAATCTTTGACTTTCCGGGTTTTTTCTCTGAGTAAACACAATTTATTGGTTGCAATGTATTTATATCAACACTACCACGCACACATCCTTCCACTTTATAAAAAAGACTTATAAATTTGGTGGTTTTACCCTGGAAGTCCATCTTGTATTGCTTCCCATACTTTTCCCCCTTAAGAACGCCACTTGCAACTGTTATTCCATTAGTAAACTTAAATTTATAATAAGCTTCAAAATCTGGTAGATACTTACAATCTCCTGCATGAGATACATTAAACGGTATAAATGCAAGGAAAAAGACAAAAAACAAGATATTTTTTATTTGTAGCTGCATCATCTACTTCATTCGGTATTATTTTTTTTCACCATATCACAGTTAACTCCTTAAGATTTTTACTAATTCTTCAACCTTTTCTTTGTCCTTCTTTCCTTTTTCTTTCTCCACACCGCTTATTACATCTATGGCAAATGGTTTTACATATTCTATATATTTCTTAACATTGGATGAATTTATTCCCCCTGCTATGATCAACGGAACATCTATGTTTTCCCTTATTTTCCTTAAAAGTTTTACATCTAAGGATATGCCTGTGCCCCCCGGTTTATCTTTTGTGAAAGCATCAACAAGCAGAGCATCAATACCGATTGAAGCATATGTCTTTGAAGCTGTAATGAAACTGTCTGTTCCTGAATCTCCACTGGCATTAATCCTTAAAACATAAACAGTCTTTACCCCCTCTTTCTTAGAAACATCAACAAGTTCTTCTATTTCCTCCGGGTCTTTTCCCCAGTGGATTTGAACACAATCAGGTCTTAAAAATTTAACCAGATTAACAATGTTTCTATTTTCCCCACCTGCTACCAGAACTGTGGTTATAAATGGCGGAACGAGGTAAAGGAGCTTTTTTGCGAAAGTTCTATTGATGTTCCAGGGCACATCTATTGGGTATTCAACCACAAATCCCAGAGCATCAACACCTGCTTGAGTGCAGATTTTTATATCCTCTTCATTTGTTATACCGCAGACCTTCAACCGGACATAAGCCACTTTATCTTTTCTCCTATACTTTCTGATTTAAGGATCGCCGTTCCTATGAGAACACCATCCACAAAAGACATTGCTCTTTTTATATCCTCTTTTGTTTTTATACCACTTTCGCTTATGATGGGAATTTTGCTTTTTATATTTTTAGCAATCTTTTCTGTAGTCGATACGTTTCCATCGTCCATCTCAAGTCTTAATATGTCCCTGTTGTTTATGCCCAGAATGTCAACATCTAAATCCTTTACAGTGTTTAGTTCGTCTTCAGTGTGAATCTCCACTAAAACTTCCATTTTTAACCTATGTGAGTAGCTGATGAGTTCTTTTAGAAGATTTACCGGTGTTTTTGCTACTATCAAGAGATTGATATCAGCACCAGCTTGTTTTGATTCATCAAGCTGACTCTTTGATGTGATAAAATCCTTTCTCAAAACAGGGAGAGAAACACTTTGCCTTACCTTTTTCAATATATCCAGGTTTCCACGAAAATATTTTCCTTCCGTCACCACAGATATACCAACCGCACCTGCAGATTCCATTTCCTTTGCAAGTCTTTCAATATTTCTTTTTCCAATCAGTTCTCCTTCCTTTGGGGAGTAAACTTTTATCTCACTTATAATAGGAATTTTCCCTTCTGCTTTTCTGTTTAAGATAGCCCTTTTTAAAGAAATCATATTCGGTTGCTTTCCCTTACCAGTTCTTCCAATTTTTTATATGCAAGTCCCCTTTCTATGACTTCTTTTGCCATCTTTACACCATCTGTGAGATTTTTTGCTTTTCCTCCAGCTACAAATGATGCACCGGCATTTAAAATGAGCATATTCTTTGGTGCTCCCTTTTCTTCATTCTTGAATATTCTTTTCGTTAAATCTGCGTTGTACTTTGCATCTCCACCTTCTACATCCTCAAACGAACACCTTTCAAATCCAAAGTCCTCAGGCTTAATCTCATATTTTTCTATTCTATTCCCCTTTACTTCTGCCACCAGTGTTTTGCCCAATAATGAAATTTCATCCACACCGTCCAGGCCATGAACCACAAAAGCGTGAATGAAATTAAGTTTTACCAGAACCTTTGCCACCATCATTACTAAATCCGGTCTATATACACCCAGGACATGAGCCTTTGCATCAGCAGGGTTTATCAGAGGACCAATTATGGTAAAGAATATCGTTTTTATGCCCAGTTCCTGCTCAGGACCCCATACCTTTCCCATCACGGGATGGCAGATACTGGCATTCAAGAAACCTATACCGATTTTTTCTATCAGTTTTGCTACCTTTTCCGGGGGCAAATCCACATTAACACCCAGTGCTTCCAGTACATCTGCACTTCCCGATGAAGATGAAATGGAGCGGCTACCATGTTTTGCAACAGGTATTTTGCCTGCTGCAGCAACAATTGCATTTGCGGTGGAGATATTGAATGTTTTTAATCCCCCACCTGTTCCACAAGTATCAATCAATCTTCCTTTGATCTTTGGTTTTATGCCAATGCATATATCTCTCATTGCCTTTGCTATAGCAGCAACTTCAGTGATAGAAGGACCTTTCATCAAAAATCCCACTAAAAATCCACCGATCTGTGCTGGAGTGAGTCTATCCTTGTCAAGCTCTATTATCAAGTTATATGTTTCGTCAAAGGTTAGATCTCTGTTTTCTGTTATCTTTTTCAATATGGTTTTTACCATTTTCGCCTCCTAAAACTTGTAAGCCTTAAATGCCATCAATGTTTGTGTGTTTTTTATCCCGTCAATCTTCTGGAGTTTATCGGGTATAATTTCATTAAAAGCCTCGTATTCGTTTACCTGAACCTTTACCACAAGGTCGTAAGGCCCTGCAACGGAATAAACTTCCACTGCTTCTTCTAACTGGGATATTCTCTCTGCTACATCGTGGATTTTTCCTCTTTCTACATTAATTAAAATTAGGGCTGTAAGCATTTTACACCTCCCAAGTGTTTGGACATATTATAAGGGTAAAATGTTATAATTAAAGATTTGTGTCTTGACAACTGCCAGAGGCAGTTGCAAGCAAACAACTTTGTTGTTTGTCTTGACAACTCTCGCAGAGAGTTGCAAGCAAAGCGAAGCTTTGTCTTGACATTTTCCATATTCAGTGCTAATGCTTATGTGGGCGCATAGCTCAGTGGGAGAGCACTTGCTTGACGTGCAAGGGGTCGGAGGTTCGAAACCTTCTGCGCCCATCATTTGTAGAAATAGATGGAAAAAGTAAGTTTAAAGAAAGATACGAACATATTGCAGTATGTGAAAGAAAACAGGAAGGATAATGTTGTTGTTGCAAGGATTGATGGAAGACTTGTTGACCTTGATACAACATTGGATAGCGAAAAGGAAGTTGAACTGATATCCATAAATGATGATGAAGGTCTTCAAGTTCTGCGGCACAGTGCAGCTCATGTAATGGCTCAAGCCATAAAACATATATACAAAAATGCGAAATTTGCTATTGGTCCTGCAACGGACAGTGGTTTTTTCTACGATGTAGATGTAGGAAGAACGCTCACGATTTCTGATCTTCCTCCTGTAGAAGAGGAAATGAAAAGAATTGTCAGAGCAGATTATAGTTTTAAAAGAAAGGAGTTATCCAAGGAAGAGGCACTAAGTTATTTCAGTAATGATGAATACAAGATAGATATACTGAGAAGAATAAAAGACAGTAAAGTAACTCTATACACTCAGGGGGATTTCACGGACCTGTGTGGAGGTCCGCATGTTCCCTCTACTTCTTTTATAAAGTATTTTAAACTCTTAAGTGTATCAGGTGCATACTTCAGAGGTATAGAAACAGGACCGGTGTTACAGAGGATACACGGGGCGTGTTTTGCCACAGAGAAAGAATTGAACGATTACCTTCATTTCTTGAAAGAGGTGAAGAAAAGAGACCATCGAAGGTTGGGGAAAGAACTGGATCTGTTTCACATCACAGATGAAATAGGTGCAGGTTTTGTCATCTGGCATCCCAAAGGAGCAATGCTCAGGCATTTAATAGAACAATATGAAATAAGAGAACACCTGAAAAGAGGATATGAACTTGTAAAAGGGCCTGAACTTTTAAGATCAGAACTGTGGAAGAAAAGTGGACATTACGATAACTACAGGGAACTTATGTATTTCACAAAGGTAGAAAACCAGGAATTTGGCGTAAAACCTATGAATTGTTTAGGGCACATCGCTGTCTATGCTTCCAAAAAGAGAAGTTATAGGGAGTTGCCGAAGAGATACTTTGAACTGGGCATAGTACACAGACACGAAAAAAGTGGCGTTTTGCACGGATTGCTCCGGTTGAGGGAATTTACACAGGATGATGCCCACATCTTTTGCAGAGCTGATCAATTAAACGAGGAAATTACAAAGGTGCTGGACTTTGTAAAAGATACAATGGATATCTTCGAATTTGACTTTAGTTTAGAGCTTTCTACTCAACCAGAAAAACACATAGGGAGTGAGGAAAACTGGCGAAAAGCGACACAAGCCCTGCAGCAAGCGCTGGAGAAAACGAATAAAGAATACCGGATAAATGAAGGTGAGGGGGCATTTTACGGGCCAAAGATAGATGTTAAATTAAAAGATGCCTTGCGCAGGGAGTGGCAGTGTGCTACCATTCAGTGTGATTTTGCTTTGCCTGAACGCTTCAACCTGGTATATACAGATAAAGATGGAAGAGAAAAAAGACCGGTGATGGTTCATCGTGTGATTCTGGGTTCTATTGAAAGGTTTGTTGCTATATTGATAGAACATTTTACTGGAGATTTTCCTTTATGGCTTGCACCGGTGCAGGCACGCATTCTGCCTGTATCCGAAAAGTTCCTTTCTTACGGAATGGAGGTGTATAAACGGCTCAGCGAGAGAGGCTTAAGAATAGAGATAGATGCAAGAGGAGAAACGTTATCCAGAAGAATAAGAGAAGCGGAGAAAGCACACATTCCATTTATGTGTATTGTAGGGGAAAGAGAGAAGGAGAGAAAGAGTATTGCTGTAAGACAGAGAAAGAAAGGAAATATGGGTAATTTTAGCGTTGAAGCCTTTTCAAACATGATAGACGAAATGTGTAAAAACAGGATAAATCAAACTGCATGAGTATTCCTAAAAAAGGAAGGGAAATACCCTATATCAATGAAAACATCAGGGCTAAAGAGGTGAGATTGGTTGATGAAAAAGGGAAACAGATAGGCATCATTCCCATAAGTGAGGCATTGAACAGAGCAAGAGAAGCAGGACTGGATCTGGTTGCCATTTCTCTAAAATCACAACCCATTGTCTGTAAGATAATGGATTACGGAAGGTATAAGTATGAACAGCAAAAAAAGGAGCAAAAAGCAAAGAAGAAACGTAAGGTGATGAAAGTAAAAGAGGTAAAAATCAGGCCCCGTATTGCTGATGCAGATTACAATGTGAAGGTATTATGCGCACATAATTTTTTAAAAGAAAATTGTAAGGTGAAATTTAATGTATTCTTCAAGGGTAGAGAATTTGTAAAACATGAACTCGTTAATAATCTTATTGAGCGGTTGAAAAGTGACCTTAAAGATGTGGGAACAATGGAAGGTTCTCCTCAGATGCTGGGTCACAGGATGGTAATCATTTTTTTACCAAAATAGGAGGACAGATGCAAAAGCTAAAGACGAAGAGAGGTGCAGCAAAGAGATTCTTCAAAACATCAGGTGGGAAATTTAAAAGAGTCAAAGCGTTCAAGAGTCATCTCCTGGAGTGCAAGAATAGAAAGAGGAAAAGAAACTTAAGAAAAGCTGCATATATTGTCAGGGGTAAAGAAAAAAGAAATTTAAAGAGACTTTTACCTTACGCGTAGGAGAGAGAAATGAGGGTTAAAACAGGTCCGTATAGAAGGAGAAGACATAAAAAGATACTGAAAATGGCAAAAGGTTACTATCAGAGAAGACATAGCACCTATAAAAATGCTGAGGAGGCAGTGCGCAGAGCGCTGGTTTATGCCTACAGAGACAGGAAGGTAAGAAAAAGGGAATTTAGAAAATTGTGGATTACTCGTATCAATGCTGCAGTGAGAGCCTTGGGTCTAAACTATAGTAACTTTATGCACCGCTTAAAGGAAAATCAGATAAATATAAATAGAAAAATGCTTTCAGAACTTGCGATAAGAGCACCGGAAACGTTTAGAAAACTGGTGGAGGCAGTAAAGTAAAGTTGGAAGAAATATTAGAGAAGTTAAAGCAGGAAATAAAAGAGATTCACAACTTAGAAAGCCTGAAGAAGGTAAAAGCTGCATACTTGGGTAAAAAGGGCTGTATAACAAAACTTTTAAAGAACATCTCCACTCTTTCTGCAGAGAAAAGGAAAAACTATGGAGAAAAAGTAAATAGACTGAAGAGAGAAGCAGAAAAGATATTTTCACAGAAAAGTGAAAGCATAAAAAAGGAAATAGAGAATCTGTCCTTAGAGAGAGAGAAACTGGATATTACCCTCCCCGGTAGAAGATACGCAAAGGGCAGTCTGCATCCTTTGAGTATTGTCCTAAGAGAAATAGAAGATATATTTGAAGGGCTGAATTTCTCCATAGAGGAAGGACCGGAAATAGAATATGAACTGTACAATTTTGATATGCTCAACATGCCTAAGGAGCATCCAGCAAGAGACATGCATGATACATTCTATATAGATGAAGGCATGCTTCTGCGCACACATACCTCTCCTGTGCAAATACGCGTTTTAAAAGAGAAAGTTCCTCCATTAATGTTTATATCACCGGGAAAGGTCTACAGAAGAGATGCCGATATCTCTCATTCACCCATGTTTCATCAAGTAGAAGGAATGATAGTAGATAAAAAGCTGAGTTTTTCCCATCTAAAGGGTATCATGACGGTTTTTTTAAGGAAATTCTTCGGAGAAGAGACAGAACTCCGTTTTCGTCCCAGTTATTTTCCGTTTACTGAACCCTCAGCAGAAGTAGACATACAATGCATTGTGTGTAAAGGGAATGGATGCAGACTCTGTTCATATACAGGCTTTCTGGAAATATTGGGTTGTGGTGTGGTTCATCCCAATGTGTTTAAAGCGGCAGGATATGACCCAGAGATTTGGAAAGGCTTGGCTTTTGGTATGGGTGTAGAGAGGATGGCAATGCTCAAATATGGCATAGATGATATCAGGCTATTTTTTGAAAACGATTATAGATTCTTGAAGAATTTTTCCTTGACAGCTGTGACATGATTGTTTCATTAAACTGGCTCAACGAATTCGTAGAAATTCCCTGTGATGCCAGGGAATTCGTATACAGACTTACAATGAGTGGGTTGGAGGCGGAGGGTATAGTTTGTTTGAATGAGATGCTGGGGTCAGCCCGGGTGGGAGAGATAAAAGATATAAAAAAAGGAAACATCAACTGGGTAACAGTAGATATAAAGGATAAAGATATAGAAATTGCAACCAATCTTTCACTGAACATAGGAGATAAGATACCGGTGGTAGAGGCGGGAGGTGAGGTAGGAAAGAGAAAGGTGCAAGAGAAAGCATTTGGCAATAAGGTGTCCTATGGTGTTATATGTTCAACTAAGAATTTTGGAATGGAAAATGAGGAATTAATAAAGCTGGAAAAGGAAGTAGAAAATGGCACATATCTGAGAGACATAAAGGAATTTGATGACTGTTTGATTGATTTTGATATTACCCCCAATCGCGGTGATTGCCTTTCCATGCTGGGTATCGCCAGGGATGCTTCTGCTATTTTTAATAAACCGTTGAAAAAATTAGAATACAATTTAGAGGAAGAAAGGTTTGAACAGAAGATAAAAGTAACGGTAGAAAATACCAGAGATTGTCCCCGTTATTCTGCTCGACTGATAAAAAATGTAAACATAAAAGAATCTCCGTTTCTCATTCGTTTCAGACTCCTCAAATGTGGAATAAGGCCTATCAACAATATTGTAGATATTACAAATTATGTTATGCTCGCTTTAGGACAACCTTTACATGCGTTTGATGTAGAAAAGTTGAAAGGCAGTGAAATCATCGTGAGAAGTGCCAGAAATGGAGAAAGTATCATCACACTGGATGGAAAAGAAAGGATGCTTTCTGAAGATATGCTTGTTATCGCAGACAGGACAAAGCCTATAGCTATTGCAGGAATTATGGGAGGAGAAGAGACAGGTGTTACCGAAGAAACAAGGGATATCTTGATAGAAAGTGCTCACTTCAACCCCGTATCGGTAAGGATGACGGCTCGAAAACTTCTGATGCACACTGAGGCTTCTCATCGGTTTGAAAGAGGAGTAGATCCAGAAAATACGATGGAGGCGGCAAATTACGCTGCCTATCTTATACAGAGATATGCTCAGGGGCATGTTTCTCAGGATTTCGTAGATGTAAAAGTCAAAGATTTTCCGGAAAGAGGAATAATATGTTCATATAATGATATAAGAGAGATTATCGGCTGTGATATAGAGGATGAAAAGATAAGAGATACTATTAAAAGTTTGCATATGAGCCTGGAGGATAGAAAAGAACGATTTCTCGTTCGTGTTCCTACATTTCGCTTTGACCTGTTTCAATGCGAGGACATCGCTGAAGAGGTGGCTCGAATTTACGGATATAATCGTATTCCTTCCATTCTCCCCTCCACTCCCTTGCTCTCCCAGAAGAAAAGTAGACTGGCTACCGTATCTGAAAAGATAAAAGATGTACTTTCAAATAATGGATTATCAGAAGTGATAAATTACTCTTTTGTAAATGCAGAGGAATTAAAAAAATATAACCTGATAAGAGATGAGGATGAATTGATAAAAATAAGCAATCCACTTTCCTCGGAACAGAATGTGATGCGCCCTACCCTCTTGTTGGGATTGCTGAACAATGTAATTTTAAATGTGTCTCGATCTGTTTTAAGAGTTCCCCTGTTTGAAATAGGAAGGATCTTTATAAAAGGTGAAAGGGGAAGGTTACCTTATGAACCGCTCACTCTGGGTATAGCGCTTTCTGGTAGAAGGTATGAACCCTGCTGGTATGAAAGGGAAACGGATTTTGATTTTTACGATATAAAGGGTTTTTTTGAAGATGTATTTTATCTGATAGGTGCGGATGTAGAATACAGGCAGACTAAAAATCCATTCTTCCATCCTCAGAAGGCAACTGATGTGGTATTTGAAAAGAAAATAGTAGGACACTTTGGCGAAATTCATCCTGAAGTAATCCATAAAACAGGATTGAAGGTAAAGAATACTATCGTTTTAGGAGAAATAAACCTTTCAGAAATGGTGGAAAAGACCAGGAAAGTTATCTTCTTCCGCCGTTTACCCAGATATCCACTGGTTATCAGGGATATTTCATTACTCATGGAAAGAAGTGTACAGGTGGGTGAAATTCTGAAGACAATAGAGGATACAGATAAACACATTGATAAAGTATATATCTTTGATCTGTTTACTAAGGGTAAAGAGAAGAGTGTAGGATTTCGTATCATCTTGAGAAATGATGAAAAGACATTTACCGAAGATGAGGTTCAGTATATTATAGACAGAGTTGTGCAGAGAATAGAGGAAAAATTTGCCGCTCGCCTGAGGAGGTAAAATGAACTATAAGAATACGCTGCTTCTTCCCAGAACAGAGTTTTCAATGAAGGCAAATCTCAATGAGAAGGAACCTGAAATATTAGAGAAATGGGAAAAGATAAAGCTCTACGAAAAGATAATGGAGGAGTGTAAAAAAAGAAAAAACACATTTATTCTTCACGATGGTCCTCCTTATGCCAATGGTCACATTCATATTGGACATGCGTTGAACAAAATATTAAAAGACATTGTGATAAAGGCGAAGTTTATGAGTGGTTACAGCACCCCTTTCATCCCCGGATGGGATTGCCACGGTCTTCCTATTGAACATCAGGTAGAAAGAGAAATAGGGAAGACAGAGAAAGGGAGAATGAGGAGTGTATGTAGAAAGTTTGCTGCAAAATTTGTGGATATTCAGAGAGAGGAATTTAAAAGGCTGGGAGTATTTGGTCTGTGGGACAAACCTTACCTTACCATGGACTATAAGTACGAAGCGGATACACTGAGGGAATTGGCTAAATTCGTAGGAAAAGGCATGGTCTACAAGAAGAAAAAGCCCGTTTTCTGGTGTTATTCCTGCAAAACAGCATTGGCTATGGCAGAAGTAGAATATGAAGAAGATAGATCCCCATCTATTTATGTGCGCTTTCCTCTTCTAACCAACATATCACAGGATGACAGAAGATTCCTGGGGAAAAGAGTCAGTGTAATCATCTGGACTACCACCCCCTGGACTTTACCCGCAAATCTGGCGGTATGCGTTCATCCTGATATAGATTATAGCTTCGTAGATGTTGGAGAAAGAAATGTTTATGTTCTGGCAACGGGTTTAGTTGAAAAACTGATGAAGAAATTCTCCATAAAAAATTATAGCATTATCTCCACTGTTAAGGGAAGGGAAATGGAAGGAATGGAACTGGTGCATCCGTTTTATGAGCGTATCAGCAGGCTCATCAATGGAGAATTCGTCAATTTGGAAGAGGGAACAGGTTGTGTTCATATCGCTACAGGTCACGGAGAAGAAGATTACAATGTAGGGCTGAAATATCATCTTCCCATTTATTCTCCTGTAGATGAAGAGGGAAGATTTACTTCCAGTATAGAACATTTTGGTAATATGTTTGTCTTCGATGCCAATAAAGCTATTATAAAAAAGTTAAAGGAAACAAATACCCTGGTTTTAGAAGAGGAGATTATTCATTCCTATCCTCATTGCTGGAGATGCAAGAAGCCTGTCATCTTTAGAGCCACAGAACAGTGGTTTATATCTGTAGAAACTGTGAGAAAAAATGCCTTGAAAGAAATAGACAGGGTTCAATGGATACCGGAGTGGGGGAAAAATAGAATAAGGAGCATGATGGAAACAAGACCCGATTGGTGCATATCCAGACAGAGAGCGTGGGGCGTTCCCATCACTTTAATAAGATGCAAGAAATGCGGCAATATTCAACTTGGTAGAGAATTTGTGGAGAAAGTAGCAGAGAGTGTGCAGAGAGAGGGATCGGATGTATGGTTCAAAAAGGACATAAGAGATTTTCTGCCTCATGATTTTGTATGCGAAAGATGCGGAGGAAAAGAATTTGAGAAGGAAACAGATATTCTGGATGTGTGGTTCGATTCCAGTGTTAGTCATGCTGTTGTGCTTGAAGGAAGAGAAGAGTTGAAGTGGCCAGCGGATATGTATCTGGAGGGCTCAGATCAGCATCGTGGTTGGTTTCAATCCTCGCTCTTGGAGTCTGTTGCCACCAGAGGCAGGGCGCCTTACAATACAGTTCTTACCCATGGTTTTGTAGTAGATGCAGAAGGTAAGAAGATGTCAAAATCGCTGGGGAATGTGATTTCTCCTCAGGAAGTGATAGAAAAGGCTGGTGCAGAGATATTGCGATTGTGGGTTTGTGCTTCTGACTATCGAAATGACATTAAGCTCTCTCCCGAGATATTGAAGAGGCTAATTGACAGCTACCGTAAGATGAGAAATACACTGAGATTTCTTCTCGGTAATCTCTTTGATTTTAAGGAAGAAGATAAAATAAAGTATGAAGATTTAGAAAACATAGACCGATGGATATTAGCAGAACTGGAAGACTTAAAGAGAAAGATCCTGAATAGTTACGAAACATACGAGTATCACAGGATATACCAACTGGTTACATCCTTCTGTGCGGATGAGTTGAGTTCATTTTATCTTGATGTGTTAAAGGATAGATTGTATTGTGAAGATATGAACAGCAGAAAGAGAAGAAGTGCCCAAACAGCAATGTTTGAAATACTACACACACTTTTACTCTTAATTGCACCCATTCTTTCTTTTACCGCTGAAGAGGCTTATTCCTTTATAAACCTGAAAGAAAAAAAAGAGAGCGTGCATCTGGAAAGCTTTCCCAGCTTGAATGATGATTGGCTAAATGCTCAGATTATAGAGGAATGGACAGCTTTGAGAGAACTTAAGGCTAAAACAGATAAAGCCATAGAGGTGGTTCGCTCACAGAAAAAGATTGGTAATTCACTGGAAGCTGACATCTACATTGAAGGTGATGGAGGGTTTAGAGAGATACTGGAAAAATATAGAGATGAGCTGGCAGATATTGCCATTGTCTCTCATCTATTTTTAGAAAGACCTGCTTCCTCCTTGTACTGTCTGGAAGGAGAGGGATTGAAGATATATGTAACTCATGCTCAAGGGGAAAAATGTGAAAGATGTTGGAGGTATGATACAGATGTAGATGAAAACAGGTTATGTAAAAGGTGCAGGGGTGTTCTGGGAGGTAGAAAATGAGGAAACTTTCACAAAAAGAAGGTGCTTTTCTTGTAAAATTGGCGAGAAAATCCATAGAATATTATTTAAAAGAACACAGATATCTTACTCCACCTGAAGACCATCCATCCATCCTGGATGAACAGAGAGGGATATTCGTAACGTTGGAAAGTTATCCCTCCCACAACCTAAGAGGATGTATAGGCTATCCATTGGGAGAGGGACCTTTGATCAGCTCAACAATTGATGCTGCTATGTCCAGCGCGTTCAATGATCCGCGATTTGACCCTTTGACGGAAAGGGAACTTAATCTCATAACGATAGAAATTAGTGTTCTCTCTGAACCAGAAATACTTGATCCGAACCGGAGATACTCTGTGCAATTTGAGATTGGCGAACATGGATTGCTTATACGCTGCGGCAAGTGGAGTGGCATCTTACTTCCACAGGTACCGGTAGAACAGAAATGGGACAAGGAGACATTTTTAAAGCATATATGTTTAAAGGCAGGCCTTGCACCGGATTGCTACAAGGATAAACATTGCCATCTTTTCAAATTTTCCGGGCAAATATTTAGAGAGGTTGTCCCTGGTGGGGAAATAGAAGAAAGAGATATTAAAAAGGAGATGAAAACATGAAAAAAATACTGGAAAAATATAACAACAAACTCAGTGAATTTACATCCGTGCTAAAAACAGATTATTCTATACAGATAATTCCAGAAAAGGATGTCCTGGAAGATTTAAGAAGAAAATTGGAAGAATGGGGGAAGAACAATCTCCAGTCTATACTCACTGATTTAACAAATTTTGTGGAGGAAAATTGTAAGGAGTATATAACTAAAAATAAGCAGGAATGGGAAGATGTTAAACGCCGGGCAAAGATTGCTTCTGAATACGGACTATATTTAGCACCAATAGACCTGATAAGTGTAGAAAAAAGTAGAGTAAAAGCCGCTGCGGTAGGAAGTACTGTAATCTTGTCTAATATTTTTTTGTCTCGTCTTATTAGAAAAAAGCTCCTTGATTTCCCATCCTCTCTTATTCTCGGCGGTGTTGCAGGATTTGTCAGCTATCTCTTATTTAAAGAAAAGGAAGAAGCGGGGATGGGAACATTGATTGAGGGATATATCAGCGATTCCGAGGAGTGGATAAGGACAGCACTGGAAAATGTGTTCAGCGTGTTTGAAGAGATAAGAGAAAAATCTGCAGACAAAGCTTGATTTTTTGCATCATTGCATTATAATATCATTAACACATAATCAGAGGTGTAGAATGCGAGGGTTTACAGTAAGAATTGAAGAGAAAAAAGCCAAAATTCTAAAGGCAATAAGTTCCTTGGAGGGGAAATCTGTAGCACAAGTTTTAAAAGAGTTGATAGATGAGTATATAGAATTGCGTTCTGAGGATTTGAAGTCACTCTTGAACAATGTAAAAAATATTGGTTTACCCAAGAGTATAAAATGCAAGTAAGGGAGGGATAAATAAGATGGACTTGAAGAAATTTGTAAGTGTATTTTCTAACATTACAACGGATGTTGGTAAAATAATGATGGGTTATAACTCTGCCAGGTCTTTTTTACTCAAACAGGGAGAAAAGCTGGCATTTAAGAGATTGGTTATAGAAAATACAGAAAACAGGCCACCGGAGATACAGAAAGAAAAGGTCAGAGTGCTTAATAACCTGTTTGAAACGGTGGACAAGAGGATAAAAGAAGGACTTTATTCACCAAATGTGGTTAAGGTAATAGTTCATGTATTTGTAAAATATCTGATATTGCCTAATGAAGATAAGAAAAAAAGATTTGAAGTATTTAAAGAAAAATACAGGAGAGAACCTCCTGCATTTTTGGTCATTGCGCCTACCAAGAGATGTAATCTCCATTGTGTTGGGTGTTATGCTTCTTCTAACTCAAAATCGGCAGAAACTATTCCCTTTCATTTATTTGACCGTATAATGAAGGAGAAAACGGAATTCTGGGGTTCGCATTTTACGGTGATTACAGGAGGAGAACCCTTCATCTACAGGAGCGAAGGAAAAGACATTCTGGATTTGGTGGAAAAGTATCCTGATAACTTCTTCATGTTCTATACAAATGGAACACTGATTACCAAAGAAGTTGCTAAGAGAATGTCGGAACTGGGTAATGTCACGCCTGCCGTTTCGATAGAAGGCTTTGAAAAAGAGACAGATACACGAAGGGGAAAGGGTGTATTCAAAAAGATAATGCAGGCATTTGAATACTTGAGAGAATATGGTGTGCCGTTTGGTATATCTGTAACACCCATGCGGCACAATGCAGAACTTCTGGTGAGTGATGAGTTTCTCGACTTCTATTTTGAAAAACAAAAGGTAACCTATGGATGGTTATTCCAGTACATGCCGATAGGAAATAAATACACATTGGATTTGATGATTACGCCAGAACAAAGGTTGAACCTGTTTAAGAGAGAAAGAGAGATCCTGTGGGAAAAGAAGCTGTTCTATCCCGATTTCTGGAACAGTGGTCCACTGGCTACGGGATGTATTGCCTCAGGTAGAGAGGGAGGATATCTGTATATAGACTGGAACGGAACTGTAACACCATGTGCTTTTTATCCATATTCGCCTGTAAATGTATTTGAGATATACAAAAGTGGTGGAAATCTAAATGATGTATACAATCAACCATTTTTTGAAGCGGTGAGAAGATGGCAGGATGAGTATGGATACAAGAAACCTGCACCTGAGGTAGGCAACCTTATCAGAGGATGTCCTATAAGAGACCATCATAAAACAGCTATAGAAATAGTAAGGAAATATAACGCCCAGCCCGAAGATGAATATGCAAAACAGGCACTGGAGGATGAGGAATATCACAAAGGACTTATAGAATATGATGAGAAACTGAAAGAACTTCTTGATCCTTATTGGAAAGAGATATACCTGAAAGGCCTCTATATTGATAGGGAGAAAAAGAAGTATTTCACCGCTGCTATTTAATGCCACCTGAGAGCTTTAATCTTCAACAGAAGCCCACCGCTGTCATATTAGCCGGCGGTGGGTCAAGAAGAATAGGAAGAAATAAAGCGTTCTTAAAGCTTGAGGGGAAACCTGTAATTCAACATCAGATAGAGGCATTAAGAACATTTTGCAGCGGTGTGATGATCGTTACTAACAGGAGAGAAGAGTATAAAAAACTAAATGTCCCTTTATTGAAGGATGAGATACCGTACCTGGGTCCATTGGGAGGTATATATACGGGGTTGAAGAATGCACTTACGGAGTGGGTGTTCGTCTGCGGTTGTGATATGCCATTTATTGATAAGAAACTCATTGAATATGAATGGGAAAAAAGAGACAGTGCAGATATAGTAGTTCCCTTTTACGAAGAGAGATTTCAGACATTGCATGCTTTATATAAAAAGAGTTGTTTAAAAACAATGGAAGAAGCGATAAGAAGAGGTGAAAGACGGATAAGAGATATTTTACCTCATCTTAAATTAAGTATTATAAAAGAAGAAGAGATCGTATCTATTAAAGCTGAAAAATCTCTGGTGAACATCAATACAATTCAAGATGTTGAAACATATAATTTAAAGATTTTTTAATGTCTGCTCTTTCTCATGAATGTTCAAAGCTTCTACTATCTCATCTAAATCGCCATCCATTACAGATTCTAACTTGTATAACGTAAGATTTATCCTGTGATCTGTAACCCTCTTTTGAGGAAAATTATAGGTCCTGATCTTTTCTGATCGGTCACCTGTTCCTACCTGTTTTTTACGCGATTTCTCTGTCTGTTCTTTTTGTTTTTGTTGATAATATTGCTGCAATTTAGCCCTTAGAATCTTTAATGCCTTTTCCTTGTTTTTAAATTGAGACCTCTCGTCTTGTTGAGTTACCACGATACCAGTGGGAATATGTGTTACACGTACTGCAGAATCTGTCTTGTTTACATGTTGACCACCATGACCGGATGCCCTGAAGGTATCTATTCTCAAGTCATCTGGATTTATATCTATTTCCATTTCATCTGCTTCAGGGAAAACAGCTACGGTTACCGCTGAGGTGTGTATCCTTCCCCTTGATTCTGTAACAGGCACTCGCTGAACCCTGTGAATACCACTCTCATGCTTAAAAAATCTATATGCTTCCTTACCTTTAATATTTAAAATGATCTCTTTAAACCCTCCCCTCTCAGTTAAGCTTTTGCTTATTACCTCAACCTGAAATCCTTTTCTTAAAGCATAACCTGCATACATTTTAAACAGGTCATGGGCGAAGAGTGCTGCTTCTTCCCCACCTGTACCTGCCCTTATTTCCAATATCACATTTCTTTCATCCATTGGATCATGTGGAATAAGCAAAAGCTTCATCTTTTCTTCTAACTCTTCCTTTTGTTTGTTTAGTGTTTCTATTTCTTGCTGTGCCAATTTTTTTAATTCAGGATCAGTTAGCATCTCTTCGCACTCTTCTATTTCTTTTAAGATGCGGCAATAATCGTCATATACACTTACGATAGGCTGTATTGACTTTCGTTCTAAAGAAAGTTCTTTATATTTTTTTATATCACCTGTTATCTCGGGCTTAGCAAGCAAATCTGTTATTTCATCAAACCTCTTTTTAATCTCCTTTATTTTTGACAGCATTTTCCCTCCAATGAAACAGATGCGTTCTCCATCTGGAATCCGATGCTCCAAAACCATCAATACCATTTAGCCTTTGTAATTCTTTCACTATCTCAGATTCCTCTTTATCCTTCCATATATAAAAACCCAGAATATGAGTGCTTTTATTTTCCAGCAGATAGTCTATATGCCAGTGCAATCTTTTTCTACAACCTGAATGCCTTTTTAGCCTTGTTTTCAAACCGCCTTTAGCAGAACCAATATAGATATAAATTCCTTCTGGAATAAGGAATGTTTTTCCCTTTGTTTTCATCCTGATATATCTGTCCACTTGCACAATAACTCCATAAGCACCTTTTCCTTGAACGTTCTCTATATCATCAACAGGGATATATTTTGAGAAAATGGCTCTCCCTCCTCTATATGTTCTTTTCCTTCCAAACAGTATTTTACCCTTATCCTTCTTTTTTTAGAATAATGAGCGATTAGAGAAGCAATGATCTTTCCATCTCCAGTTTTAATCTTTTTGGCTACGGCTATCGTTCCCGGTCTTTCTACAGGAAAGAAACAGGTATACCTGTTGCAAAATCCCTGTAAATATTTACATTCTCTTTCATCTCTGGCTAAGACAACCTTTGTTCCCGATGGTAATCTGAAATGCCTGCCTGCTTCAAGTAAAATTACATCGGACAGCTCTATATTTTCCTCATTCTTTAAAAGTTCTCTGAATCTACGAGAAAACACCTCTTCAGTTAAGATGCATCCACCACTGTGAGGGATATAACTTTTTATATTCAATTTTTCTTTTAACTCCATCTGCCTTTTCATTCCCCTACCCTGAATATCCAGACACCAATCTTCACTGTCTTCGTTCAGGAGTTTTTCGGAAAGAGGTCTCAATATTCTTATTCCCGTTTGCTTTTCCATAAGTCTGAATGTATTTTTATTCTGTGTCATCGGTCTCTGTCCTAACACCTCTCCGGTAGCAATGATATCTGCTCCTATTTTTTCTTTCCATTCCTTTGCCTTATTTATCATGAATATGCGGCAATCTATGCAGGGATTTGCCCCTTTACCATAACCAAAACGAGGATGGAGCAATACCTTTTGAAAATAACAGTTTCTTACATCTAATGCTTTTAGTCTTATACCTTCTCTATCGGCAATATTCCTTACCTTTTGTTCCATCTTTCCATTTATTTCTCTTCCTATGAAGCCCGTATCTATAAATAGAGCAGTCACCTCCCACCCGTTTTTCTGCAGAAGTTTGCACACGATTACACTGTCCAGGCCTCCAGAAAACAGTACTATTGCCTTATGCATTAAGATATTCTATAACCTCTTCATCTGTCAGTTGATGAAAATCTTCATAGAATGAACCTATGGCCATAAAAAAATCTGGTTTTTCCACCACCACTATTTCCGCTATCTTTTCAAATTTTTCTACTACTTCTGGTGGTGCTACCGGTACTGCAACAATAATCCTCTTCGGTTTTCTCTTCTTCAAACTATTTATAATACAGAGCATAGTAAGTCCGGTGGCAATACCATCATCCACTAAGATAACCTCTTTCCCCTTTACAGAAGGAAGTTTCCTTCCCTGACGATATTTCTGTATGTATTCTTCAATCTTTTTTTCTATTTCCTTCTTCTGTTGTTCAATATAGTTTCTGTTGTATTCTTCATAGACATTTATCTCTACATCACCCCATTCACTCATTGCGGCAATAGCGTATTCAGGGTTGTAAGGTGCGCCAATTTTCTTCGAAACAACTACATCCATTGGAATGTTTAACATTTTCTTTATACTGTAAGCTACAGGAACGCCACCCCGAGGTAGAGCCAAAACAACGGCGTTTTTTGTATCTATGTTTATTTTTTTCAACAAACAGGAAAGGGCTCTACCTGCTTCTTCCCTATCTTTAAACATCCTCTTCTATAACATATATATCTTTTAATTCTCTGAACATCCCATCATAATCCATCCCAAATCCCACAAGAAATCCTTTTTCCACATGAAATAAGGAAAAATCAGGCTGGATATCCTCTTCTCTCCTTTCCAATTTATCTACCGCCACACACACCTTACAGGATACAGCCCCATTTTCCTCTATGTGTTTTTTTAGCAACTTTATTGTCTTTCCCGTATCCAGTATGTCATCAACGATCAGGCAGTTTCTTCCTGTAAAATCCTTTTTGTTTTTTTCCAGCCATTCTAACCCGCCGCTTTTAGTACCAGCATAGCTTCTTACCCAGACAAAATCTGTATCGAATGGTATGTGCAGTTTTGAGGTTAATATCTCAAAGAAGGTTTTACCTCCCACCAGGATGTAAATAATAAGTGGATTTTTATCTTTATACTGCCTGTCAATTTCAGAGGCAATTTCATCTACCTTCTGCATAATCTCTTTTCTGGAGATAAGTTTTCTCAGCCTGAATGATTTCATTTTTCCACTATATCAATTTCTGCGCCACAGAAATTACATCTACCATCCTTAATATGATTTTCAAGCACAGAAAATCCCGTTCGCTTGATGAGCAACTTGTGACAGTTGGGACAGTAAGTATTTTCTCCATCTCCTTCACCTGGCACATTTCCCAGATACACATATTTCAAACCTACCTGTAGCCCTATCTGTCTGATGTTGATGAGAGTCTTGACAGGAGTAGGAAAAATTTCCTGCAATCTGTATGCCGGAAAAAAACGGCTTATATGCCATGGTATGCCTGGATCAATATCCTTTATAAACTGAGCAATGCTGATAATCTGCATAGGATCATCATTCACATCAGGTATAACCAGCGTAGTTACCTCTACCCAGATGTCCTTCTTTTTCATATATTCTATGTTTTCCAGCACTGGCTTTAATCTTCCCCCACATATAGTATGGTAAAACTTTTCACTATATGATTTTAAGTCAATATTTGCTGCATCCAGGTAGGGCTGCATCATGTCTATTGCCTCTTTGCTCATAAAGCCGTTGGTAACAAAGTTATTTTTCATCCCTTCTTTTTTAGCCAATTTCATTGTATCCAGGGCATATTCAAAGAAGATCGTAGGTTCGGTATAGGTGTATGAAATAGACATGCATCCATTTTCTTTCGCCTCCTTCACAATTTGCTCCGGAGGAAGGTCAAAACCTATAATCTCTCCATTATGTTCCTGTGGATACTGGGAGATCTCTGCATTTTGGCAGTGAAGACAGGTAAAATTGCATCCTACAGTAGCAATAGAATAGCTCAAAGAGCCCGGTAAAAAATGAAAAAATGGCTTTTTCTCAATAGGGTCTATGTGATTGGCAATTGCCTTTCCATAAACAAGCGTATATAATGTTCCTTTCCTGTTTTCTCTTACCCCGCATTTACCCCTTTCTCCTTCTCTTATTACACAGTGGTGATTACACAGATCACATCTTACTTTATTTTCAGAAAGCTTTTTATAGAGCAACGCTTCTTTCATGTATCCTCCTGATCTCTTTTCTTACAGTTTAACGGAATTCATAATTTTATCAATAGATTTACTTTAACATGAAAAACCATTCTGATATATTTACTTTATGAATCTTCTAC
>JAGGSF010000038.1 GCA_021159235.1 Deltaproteobacteria bacterium
ATGTTAAATTATTAGAAGAATATGCCAATATAAGAAGATGTTATCAAAATACCCGGGCAAAGATTTGATGGGATATTAAAGAGGTTAAGAAAAACGCTGCAAAATGCACCCACGGTTTTCATCTATCCACACCATTCTGCTGATCTTCCTTTGTTTAAAATTAGCATGATCACCAGAATTCGTAATGTTCGGAGATTTTTTAGACATTTACTTTCAAAAAATAATCTATAAAATAAATTTCATGGATAGACTGTTGAGCATATCCACTTTTATCTATTTACTTACAGTATGGATGTTTGTCATTTCCTTAGCCACGAAAAGAAGATATATTGACAGCATTTCCCGCGTTCTGTTTATCATAGCTGGAGCAGCAGAGCTCATCTATTTTATCTGGCGGTGGACAGAGAGCTACCGTCTGGGATTTGGACACATTCCTTTAACCAATGCATTCGAATCATTTGTTTTCTTCACATTATCTATAGCCTTTGTTACCTGTATATTCATCAAAAAGGTTCCCTCTTTAGTCATGCTCATTATATCCCTGGTAATCCTGGGTGTTTTATCCTATCTCTCTATTTCTCCCTTCAATAAAGAGATAGAACCGCTTATTCCTGCTTTGAGAAGCAATTGGCTAACTGTTCATGCTTTAACTTCCTTTTTGAGTTATGCCGCTTTTTTTTTGGCTTTCATCGGAGGTGTGATGCTCTTGATGAAGTCAAATGAGAAAAGGGGTTCCTTTTTCATTGGAAATCTTTCTTTTTCCATATGTGTAGGATTGATGCTTGATTTTCTTCTCATGAAGGTCTGGCATATTAAATCCCTTGTTTTTATAATACTGTTTTTCGTCTTTTCTGTGATAGTTTTTCTGCTGGTTTTTCTCAACAGACACAAATTACAATCACTCATTCCGCAGGAGGAGGTGCTCAAAAACTTTACCCTTACCAGTGTATATATTGGTGTTCCATTTTTATCCATAGGTATTGTTACTGGCTCTGTCTGGGCAAAGTACGCCTGGGGCGCTTACTGGAGCTGGGATCCTAAGGAAACATGGTCTCTTATTACCTGGTTTGTCTATGTAGCTTTCCTCCATCTTGAGATCAGAAAAAAGAGTAATTATACCCTGGCTGTTATGTCCATTGCAGGATTTATCGCTGTTATTATCACCTATATCGGTGTGAACTTTATTCTACCCGGCCTTCACAGCTATGGCTCGGCTTAAATAAAGATTAAAAAGGAGGGAAGATGAGGGCACTTTTAGTTGTAGATATGTTGAATGATTTTATTCTTCCAGGTGCACCATTGGAGGTTCCTGAAGCAAGAGATATTATACCAAATGTAAAGAGAGAGATAGAGAAGGCCAGAAAAAACAGAGAATACATAATATATGTATGTGATTCTCACACGGAGGATGATAGAGAATTTAAAATCTGGCCTAAGCATGCCGTAAGGGGCACAGAAGGTGCAAGGGTTGTAAAGGAACTGTCTCCTCAGGAGCAGGATTTCATTATTGAAAAAACTACATACGATGGTTTTTATCAAACCAATCTGCAGGATCTATTGAAACAACTGGATGTAGATGAATTGACCATTGTAGGATGTGTTTCCAACATCTGTATAATGTATACGGCATCCAGTGCGGTTTTGAGGGGATACAAGGTAAACATTCCCTTAGATTGCATAGCTTCCATAGATGAGGAAGGAAGGAGCTGTGCTTTGAAGCAATTTAGGGAGGTATTGAAGGTAAATCTCATTTAGGGAGGAGATATGTTTTATACCGCTACAGAGGAAGAGATAAAAGAGGGGAAGACAACGGATGTTTATTTTGATCGCGCAGTTGAGGTAATCAAGAAAAAGAATGTAGACAAGTGGGTGAAGGCAGAATTCAGGGCAAAAGGTTTACCCAGGAATTACAAGTGGGCTGTACTGGGCGGAGTGGAGGAGACGCTTACCTTACTGGAGGGCAAAAATGTGAATGTTAGGATACTGGATGAGGGAACCTTTTTTAAAGCCTATGATCCGGTGATGGAAATAGAAGGTATGTATACCGATTTTTCTGTATATGAAACGGCATTGCTGGGTTTTTTATGTGAAGCCAGTGGCATAACTACAAAATCGGCTCGCATCAGGAAGATAGCAGATAAGAAAACGGTGTTGAGCTTCGGCGCGAGGCGTATGCATCCCGCTATTGCACCCATGATAGAAAGAGCTGCTTATATAGGAGGGTGTGATGGGTTTTCTGTTACCCTGGCTGGAGAGAAGATGGGGAAAAGAGCCTCTGGCACTATGCCTCATGCCTTAATACTTGTATTTGGAGATACGGTGGAAGCAGTAAAGGCGTTTGACGAGGTGATAGAAGAGGGTGTGCCCCGCATTGCATTGATAGATACATATAACGATGAAAAATTTGAAGCACTGAGAGTAGCGGAAGCGTTGAAAGAAAGACTTGATGGGGTAAGACTGGATACGCCCTCTTCCCGCAGAGGAAGTATGAGGGAGATACTGAAGGAGGTGCGATGGGAACTGGATCTGAGGGGATACGATTATGTAAAGTTGTATGTTTCTGGTGGGTTGAATGAAGAAGAAATAAAGGATGTAATGGAATATGCAGATGGCTTTGGAGTGGGGACATCCATAAGCAATGCCCCTACTATTGATTTTTCCATGGACATAATGGAGATAGAGGGGGAACCCGTTGCTAAAAAAGGAAAAAAATCCGGTTCAAAGAGTCTTCTGAGATGTAATAGGTGTTTCAATTCAAAGGTTGTGCCTTTTTCAGAGAAAACAGAGACCTGCTCTTGCGGAGGAGTGATGGAAGACATACTGAAACCTGCTATAAGAGGAGGAAAATTGCTCAAAGCACATCCTCCAGTAGATGAAATAAGGAACTATGTTTTAGAGCAATTAAAACACTACGATATAGAATGAAGATCATAGATACTCACTGCCATTTAGATGATGAAAGGTTTGATGAGGATTTACCTTCTGTGTTGCAGAGGGCAAAAGAAGAAGGGATAATCTATATGCTTACCGCGGCCACGGAACCGCAGTTTTTTCAAAAGGTTGTAAATATAGCTCAAAACTACGAACAGGTATATTTCTTCATAGGGGTTCATCCTCATGATGCAAAGAAGGCAAAGGAAGAGACATTCTTAGAGGTAGAAAAACTGCTTCATCATCCTAAATGCGTGGGGATAGGGGAGGTGGGGCTGGATTATCATTACAACCTCTCTCCTCCTGATATCCAGAGGAGCGTGTTTGAAAGGTTGGCGGATGTTGCCTGGAGTCATGGGAGCCCTTTATCCGTTCATGCAAGAGACTCAGAACATGACATAATGGAGATATTGGGAGAGAGGGATTACAGAATCATCTTGCATTCTTACAACGGCAGTAAGTATCTTTTAGATTGGGCAAAAGAAAGAGATTGTTACTTTTCTATCTCGGGAATGATTACATTTAAAAATGCCAAAGATCTGCGTGAGAGTGTAAAAAAGATACCGTTGGATAGACTGCTTATAGAAACAGATGCACCTTATCTTGCGCCGGTGCCTGTGAGGGGAAAGAGAAATGAACCGGCATTTATAAAGCACACATTGAAGGTATTGAGTGATGTTCTGGATGTAGATGAAGAAAGGTTGTCCAGAATTATTTACAACAACACCGTTTCGCTGTTTGGATTGCCTTAAATAAATACAGAAATTCTCAACATTTGAACAGTTTTTTGGTCATCAGACAGGCCAATTTTAATGGGAGATGTTTGCTTTTCCTTGCCCTTTCATAAATTTTTTGATATGAGACATATCCTTTAGAGCAGAGTTCTGATGCAAAATCCAGGGTTGAGGTGCGCACCGCATACTTTTTAACCACAGCAAGGAGGGGGTAAAATAATCTTGAAAGGAGTAAGGCATATCTAAATTCTTTGTATATTGTATCTTCAAGCCGGTCTTCGTATCCAGAAATTTCGGAATTTCCACTTTTCAATGCTTTTTCAATGGTCTGACTTAAGATATGTGAAGAGAGTATTGCAGGGTATATACCACCTGCGCAGAAAGGATCAACAAGGTTTGCCGCCTCGCCCGTCAGGATCACCTGTCCTTTATGGAGTTTCTCTGGTTTTTCCCATAGAGATATCGGATATATCTTTGTTTTGTATTCACCTGGATGAAACTTTTGAACAGTGTTTTTTCTAAAGTATTTTCTAATGGTTCCGCTTCCCACAGACAAAAATCCATCTTTGGGGAATATCCAGCCATAACCTGGGGAATTGTACCCGAGAAATATTTTCATTGTTCTGTCAAACTTTCCCTTGAAAGGAATTTCCACTTCTTCTGCAACAATAAACCGTCTTTTGGGAGCAAGACCGGAGACAAGTGAGACCCTGCTTCCAATTCCGTCTGCACCTACGAGGAATTTTGCAAAGTATTTGCCTTTGTCTGTTCTTGCAATTATTCCATCTTTTGTCTCCGTATAGTCCAAAAATCTTTCATTATACCGAACATCCAATCCACTTCTCAGATAAGCATCGAACTCTGAACGCAGGATACCGTAAGCGAAGACAATCTCTTTTGAAGAGACCGCTTTTAGCCCATCCTTATGAGAAAGTTCAAGTAAGCTGTATTCAACCTTTTTAAAGTTGCGCAGATGTTCAGGTAGAATAGATTTTACCGCAACCGGTAAAGCGCCAGCACACACTTTATCTCTATTTGGTCCACCTCTTTCTATAACAATTGAATCAATATTTCTGTCTTTAAGGAAATGTGCAAGAGATGAACCTGCCGGACCTCCTCCTATGATGAGAATATCAGACCGTTCCATATCTGTCTTTAAAGGTAAAAATGGCGGAGAGAGTGGGATTTGAACCCACGAGGGACATAAAGCCCCTACCTGATTTCGAGTCAGGCGCCTTCAGCCACTCAGCCATCTCTCCGTCTTGTAATGATACTACTTTTCTTGCAATAATCAAAGTGTTGCCCTATAATCGTGAGGACTTAAGAAATAGGTGAATAAAAGATGAGTTGGAGAAATCCCCATCTATGGTATATCACCGTTATGATGATGGTCCTTGCGGTATTTTACTATCTTCTCAATCTCAATATACCCCATGATTTGCACCGGAGTTTGTTTTTTATACCCGTATTGTATGCAGCTTACAGGTTCAGAATAAAAGGCGTAATAGTGATTGCTTCAATTTCAATGCTGATCTTTCTCCCCCGGGCTTTGTTTATATCTCCTTATCCTTACGCCTTAATCAGGCCTGTAGTTTTTGTTGTTGGTCTTTTTTTCTCGGGTTTTTTCTTTGCTGTGGCATTAAACACCATTGACAGGCGTAAGCAAGTAGGGGAAAGATTACGGGAGAGTGAAGAGAAATTTCGAGCTATGGCTGCTTCTGCTCAAGATGCCATCATTATGATGGATAATGAAGGGAATATTTCATATTGGAACGAGGCTGCGGAAAGGATGTTTGGCTATAAGAAAGATGAAATTATAGGAAAACATTTACATAGGACTCTTGCTCCGGAAAGGTTTTATGAATCTTATTTAAAGGGATTTAAGAAATTTCAGATTACAGGAGAAGGTGCGGCTGTTGGGAAGACGCTGGAGTTGGCTGCAGTAAGCGTAGATGGAACAGAATTTCCTGTAGAGCTTTCTCTTTCCGCGGTAAAATTAAAAGGTAAATGGAATGCAACGGGAATAATAAGGGATATTACAGAGCGAAAGAAGGTGGAGGAAGAATTGGAAAAAGCCAAAAAAGCGGCAGAAGAGGCTAATCGGGCAAAGAGTCAGTTTCTTGCCAGCATGAGTCATGAAATCAGAACCCCCATGAATGCTATAATAGGTATATCCGAGCTTCTCTCTGGCACCTCTCTCTATGATGAACAAAAAGAATATGTGGAGATGATAAAAATTTCAGCAGGCAATTTGCTGAACATCATAGATGATGTTCTGGATCTGTCTAAGATTGAGTCCGGAAAGCTTGAGCTTGAAGAGACAGAATTTAACCTGAGGGATGTTGTAGAGGAAACAGCTGTCAGTTTTGTAACTCAGGCCACCAAAAAAGGGATTGAACTTTTGTGTCATATAGATCCAGAGATACCTGCATACATTATCGGTGACCCTATGAGATTACGTCAGATCCTGGTTAATCTTATCGGTAACGCTATAAAATTTACAGAAAGGGGTCAAGTTGTGGTTGATGTAAAAACGGAGGAAAGAAAAGGCAATAGAGCAATTTTAAGGTTTTGTGTCTCTGATACCGGGATTGGCATTCCCAGAGAAAAACAGGCAAAGATATTTGAAAGTTTCACCCAGGCAGATGGTTCTACCACCAGAAAATATGGAGGCACAGGATTGGGGCTTACTATTTCAAAACAGCTGGTAGAAAAAATGGGAGGTAGAATATGGGTAGAAAGTGAGATAGGAAAAGGAAGTAATTTTTATTTTACTATTTCTTGTTCTGTGGTTGAAAAAATGGAAAAAAGGGTTGTTCCACCAGGGATAAGAAATCTCAGAGTTTTGATTGTAGATGACAATGCTACAAATCGTTTGATTTTGAGAGAGATGGTCTCTGGCTGGGATTTTTCACCAACCGAGGCAGAAGATGGTTTATCTGCCTTAAAACAACTGGAAAATAATTTTTATCAGTTGATTTTGCTGGATAAGAGTATGCCGGGTATGGATGGATTTGAGGTAGCAAAAAGGATAAAGCAGATGCCAAAGTATGCCGATGTGCCTATTATTGTTTTGAGTTCGGCTGAAGAGAAAGGTGATAGAAAGAGGGCTAAAGAGCTGGGAATTTCGGATGTGTTGATAAAACCTGTGAGACGCTCCAAACTTTATAATAGCATTGTAGCTGCTTTAGCAAAGAAAGAGAAAACGAAGGTGCCAGAGACAAAAGTTGAATCTATATTTAAAGGTAGACCCTTAAAGGTTCTGTTGGCAGAGGATAATCCAATCAATCAGAAATTGGCAGTGAGGATTTTAGAAAAACAGGGCTGGAAGGTAACGGTTGCAAACAATGGTAGAGAGGCGGTGGAATGGGTGAGGAAGAATGGGTTTGATTTTGTGCTTATGGATATCCAGATGCCAGAGATGGATGGGTTGGAGGCTACTAAGGAAATAAGGGAAAGAGAAAAAACAACAGGAAAACATATTCCCATTGTTGCCCTTACCGCTCATGCTTTCAGGGAAGATGAGGAAAAATGCCTTTCTGCAGGAATGGATGGATATGTGACGAAACCTATTAAGATTCAAGAGTTGTTTAAAACAATAGAAGATATTCTAAAGTAGTAATGGGAGGAAACATGGAAAAGCCAGTGTTTGATCTAAATAAGGTATTAAAGATAGCGGATGGAGATGAAAAATTTTTGAAGGAAGTGGTAGAACTGTTTAAGGAAGATTGCGCTGATAAGCTGGAGGAGATTTCTTCTGCCATACAGAAAAAGGATTTTAAAACTATCGACGAGGTTGCCCATAGTTTAAAGGGGGCAGCCGGTAGCCTGGGTGCAGCAAGGATGTATGAACTGTCATTTGAGATGGAGAAGATGGGGAAAGAAGGCAGGTTAGAGGGTATAGAAGAGCTTTACGAACAGCTGAAAGAGGAATTCAATAACTTTAAAGAGTTTGTATCACAACCAGGATGGGAGAAAGAGTGAAGATCCTTATTGCAGAAGATGATGAAGTTATTCAGTTAATCCTGCAAAAGCTTTTAGAGAGGGAAGGATATAGAGTAATTCTTGCTAATAACGGTCTGGAAGCCTGGAATGTTTTTCAAGAGAAAAGGGAAGAAATTGATATGGTTATCACTGATTGGCTTATGCCGGAGATGGATGGCCTGGAATTATGTAAGAAAATAAGGAGTTTGGATGTATCTCATTATGTATACATAATTTTTATTACAGTGAGAGAAAGGAGGGAGGATGTTGTAGTAGGTCTTGAAGCGGGGGCAGATGATTATATTTCCAAGCCCTTTGATCCTCATGAACTTTTATCTCGGATAAGGTCAGGGGAGAGGATTATAGAGCTTGATGGGCAACTGAGAAAAAGGCAGAAAGAACTCGAGCATCTTTCTCTTACCGATGAGCTTACGGGGGTGTTGAATAGAAGAGGAATATTCAGGCGATTAAGGGAAGAGCTGAATCGTGCGGCCCGTGAAAAGTATTCCTTTAGTGTGATGATGCTGGATATTGATAATCTTAAGGAAATAAATGATAAGTACGGACATAGTACAGGGGATAAAGTGCTGTATGAGGTAGTTAGAAGAATTAAAGCCTGTTGCAGGCCTTATGATGTAATAGGCAGATATGGTGGAGATGAATTTTTGATGATTGTGCCGGTAGAAGAGAAGGGTATGGCTTTTAAACTTGCTGAACGCTTTCAGAAGGCGGTTTGTGAGAAATTCCTTAGCATAGATAATAAGCGCATAAATATAACCATAAGCATAGGAGCAAGTTTTGTAAAAACATCTGAGTATGGGCTTAAAGAGATAATAAAAAAAGCTGATGAATGTCTTGTTAAGGCAAAAACAGCAGGGAAAAATATGGTGGTAATTCAGGAACTTTAGTGAGTTTTCTATGAAATTTTTGATAGTGGAAGATGAAGCTGTTTCTCGTCTGCTTTTGCAGAGGGTATTGCAAGATCAAGGGTATGAGGTTTTAGTTGCCAAAGACGGTCGGGAAGGATGGGAGATTTTTCAAAGAGAAAAGAAAGATATTTATCTGCTTATCGTTGATTGGATGATGCCTGTGATGAGTGGCCTGGAATTGTGTAAAAAGATAAGGGAAGCAGAGACATCACATTATGTTTATATTATATTTCTTTCGGCAAAGGGAGAAAAGAAGGATATTGTAAGAGGACTTAAAGCAGGAGCAGACGATTATTTAACAAAGCCATTTGATAAAGAGGAGCTGTTTTCTCGAATAAATGTAGGACTCAGGATTATCAGACTTGAGCAGGCATTGAAGGCGGCAAATCAAAAACTTTATCTTCTGGCTACACTGGATGGTCTTACTAAGATTTTGAATAGAAGAGAGCTTTTAAACCGGTTGAAGGAGGAACTTTCCCGGGCGAGCCGTAAAGGAACTACTTTTTATCTGTTTATGCTGGATATTGACCGTTTCAAGAAGGTTAACGATGAATATGGGCATGAGGCAGGAGACAGGGTTTTAATTGAGGTGGTGAACAGGATAAAATCCCGGTTGAGGTCTTATGATGTTTTCGGTAGATATGGAGGAGAGGAGTTTTTAATTGGTATCTCTGAAGCCGATAATGGAATTGCCAGGGAAATTGCGGAGCGTTTGCGCAGATGTATCTGTGAGAAACCTTTTAATATCGGGGGTAGAGATTTAACGGTTAGTATAAGTATTGGTTTAGCTGAAGTTAAGCCCTCCCGAAATATAGACTTAGAAGCTGCAATAAGAAAAGCGGATACTGCTCTTTATAAGGCAAAACAGCGGGGAAGAAATAGAGTGGTCTGCATTGAATAATCTGCTGGAGGTTTTTATGAAAACCGGATGTCAGATATTGTTAGCTATCATTGTATTTGCGTGTTTATTTCCCATAAGTTCTCTTTCTGAAGAAGTGAAGATATTTATGGTTCAGAGTTATTCGGAGAGGGATTTATGCGGAATGCCTCAGCTTGAAGGAGCGCTAAAAGCGTTAAAGGACAGCGGTTTTACAGAAGATAATTCAAAGATTTATTATTTCTTCATGGATACGAAAAAACACTATACCACAGAGAAGCAGATTGCAGAAAGGGGGAATATTGCCTGCAGGAAGATTACTTCTGTAAAACCTGATGTTGTGATTACCTTTGATGACAATGCCTTCAGAACTTTGGCGCCAGAGCTTATTCATACCAGGTACAAGTTGATATTCACCGGTATAAACAGACCGCCGGAGGAATACAACAAAAAACTGCATTTTATGGATAGAAACAGAAAACCTACTGCAAATATAACGGGTGTTTATGAAAAGTTGCATATTGAAGACAACCTTAAACTTTTTGAAAAGATAATTCGTAAACCAGGAAGGGTGGTTTTCATATACTCGGATGATTCTGTAGGAAGAATTTTAGCAAATCAGGTGAGGTTTGAATTGAAGAATACAGAGTATAAAGATAATTGTGAAATAGTAATGGTCAGGACTTTAACCGAATATAAGAATGCTTTAAGAAAGGTGGATGAGGACAAGGATGTAATTGCTTACTCCCCACATGCCCACTCCTTGATTGATGAGAAAACAGGCAAAAGACTTAGCTTTAATGACACTATAACCTATACATTAAACAATTGTAAAAAGCCCGATATAGTAACAAATGCTGATTTTTGCAAGGCAGGATTTTTTGGCGGTGCAGCTGTGGATTTTTATCATATGGGTTATCAGGCGGGGAATATGGCAGCGAAGGTCTTGAGAGGCGTTGATACAAAGAATATCAAGGTTGAGGATGCTAAGAAGTGTAAAATTGTCTTCAATGCAAAGAGAGTGCAGCAGTTAAGGGTAAAGATTCCACTGGATATACTGAATGTGGTGGATGAAATTTATTGAAACCTTAAAAAAGCATATAATACCCATACTCGGGTTTGTATTTATATTTTTTGTGGTTATTTCTGTTGTGCGTTCCACCGGTCTGCTGAAAACGAAAATAAACCATTTAGTGAAAAAACAGGCACTCATACAGGCACGGGCAGTCAAGATGAATCTGACACAATTTTTGGAGAGAAATAGGAAAATCACCGATGATATATTTCTAAATATACCAGAAGAAAACAGGAAAATGGTTTTAAAAACTTATATAAATAAATATATAGATTTTTCAGACAGAGATTGTATAAATACCGTTTATTTCATTGATGAAAAGAAAGGAGTTCTGCTTCTTTATCCTGCATTTTCTGAAAGATTTCTCCCTCTTGAGTTCGTAGAAAATAGTGACTCTTTAATAGAAAAGGTAGAGAGGGTTAAAAAAGCACATAAGGCTTTGTATTTTGAGGAGGAGTTGATGGGGGAGAAATTTATTCCTTATACCGCAATTTGCCTTGTGAAACCTGTGTTTTTCAATGATGGTTCTTATGCCGGCAGTGTGGTTGAAATTGTTGATCTTAAGAAAAAGCTTACTGATATTTCCTCATATTTTGAGGATTATGCAATAAATTTGATAGACAAAAGGGGTGTGTATGTATTAAAGACTGAGGTTGACAAATCTTTCTTATCTGCCTTTGTCTCGCTGTATGTTGATGAATGTTGTTTTGGTATAGAGGTGATAGGAAAGACCGGTTTAGATAAAGAACTTACCCGGAGCATTTCAAAGATTGTCTTTAGTTTAGCTCTGGTTACACTGATAGCTTTTCTGATTGTAATAGGTGTGATTTTCACAGAGAGTGTAAAAAGAAAACAGGTTTTTGAACGCAGTCAGAAGAGATTAAACAGAAGAATAAAGGTATTGGAAGATATAATGACCTATTTCGGAAGGGAGATATCGGATGATTCTATAAGGAATTTGCTTATCGGTTTGAATGAAGCATTCGCATCTGAGATTTCTTCTATTTTCCTGAAGAAACAGGAAAAATTTTATATGTTTGATGGAAAAATTAAACGAAGGGATTATCTGAACACAGAGGGAACTTTTGCTTATTATGTATGGAAAAACAAAAAGGATATGATGACAAACAGGTTTCAAGAGGAAGAATTCATAAGCAACGAGATAAAAAAGGAGACAGGGTTGCATGCTGCTATCTGTGTGGTTATAGCTTTGAGGGGAAATCTTTACGGCACTATATGTGTTGGTTACAGGGATAGGAGAAAGAAGTTTAACGAGGAGGATTTGAGATTTTTAAAACTCGTTGCGCATAAAATTGCCACCAATATCTATTACGCCACTATATCCAATGAAACCATAGAGACACTTGTAAACTCCATTGAGGCTCGTGACAAATATACCAGGGGTCATTCCCGGAGGGTGGCGGAATATGCGAGGTATATAGCGAAGGTGATGGGATTTGGGAGTGATTTTCAAAGAGATATCTTCACAGCAGGGCTTTTTCATGATGTGGGCAAGATTGGCATTCCCGATATAGTGCTTCTAAAACCGGGCAAACTATCTCCAAACGAGTATAAAATAATGAAATTGCACCCTGTTTTCTCGTATGAAATATTGAAAGATATGGATACATTAAAGCCTGTTCTTGGTGGTATAAGGGCTCATCACGAGAGATGGGATGGAACAGGTTATCCCGATGGATTAAAAGGTGAAGAGATTCCTGTTAGCGGAAGAATTCTTGCCGTAGCCGATGCATTTGATGCTGTCACCACGGATAGACCGTATAGAAAGGCTATGACTCTTTCTGAGGCTGAAAGGGAATTGGTAAGGAATTCAGGGATACAATTTGACCCCGAAATTATAAAAAAGGTATTGCCCCATTTAAAACAGATGTATGAGTTAGGAAAATCAGTTAATGTTGAGGGGCGTAGCTTTTTCCCGGAGTATGTGGAAAAGGTAAGGCAAAATATGTTTTATACGGATTGGTTTACAGGTCTTTTGACCATGGCCTCACTCCAGAATGTTGTGGATAATCTGATAAATAAAGGTATTAATTTTACTGTGTATAGAATAGATGTAGTAAATTTTTCCTATGTGAATTATAAGATGGGCAGAGAAAAGGCTAATAGTTTTTTATCGGAGATTGCGGACCTGTTGAGGGAGAATGTAGGGGAGGATGTTGCAAGGAGCGGTATAGATAGTTTTGCCTTTATTGTTAAAGATACAAAACAACCGGAGAATTTTGCTCGAAATATTTCAGATTTAATAAAGAAGAAGGTAGGTTTATCTGTCAGATATGCCTATGCTGTTTATCCTGAAGATGGAGAAAATACAAAAGATCTCATGTATAGGCTGGATGTAAGATATAAGCGGAGTAAGCTGTCAGGCTTTTTTTAGTTCATCTGTTAACTCTTTCATCAATTCTTTAACCGATACGATGCGGTCTATTCTCCAGGCATTATAGCCGGCGAAGGTAAAGCCGTCCTTTAGATTGCCTTTCTGGGCATTGGTTAAAGCTAAGGCAATACAATAGGGAGCCTTTTCTATTCTGGCATCTTTTATATAATGATATACACACTTAAAGGGTTTTTTCTCTCCCCTCTTTACACTTTCTAAAAATTCATTGTTTATTGCTCTTCCTGGCATACCCAGAGGACTTTCAATGAGAACAATATCTTCTTTTTTTGCTTTTATGTAGCTCATCTTAAACTCTATAGAGGCATCACATTCATGTGTGGCTACAAATCGGGTAGCCATTTGAACACCAGATGCTCCCATTTTCAAGAATTTGGCAATGTCATAACCTGTATAGATACCGCCAGCTGCAATCACCGGTATCTTTTTCCCATACTTTTCTTCAAGCGGTCTTACTACTTCTAAAACCTCTTTTACTAAATCTTCTAATTTGAACCTGTTGTTTACCAGGTCTTCCATTTTGAATCCCAGATGTCCACCTGCAAGTGGCCCTTCTACAACAAAACCATCGGGAATGTAATTGTAGTGTTTTATCCATCTTTTGCTGATTAAATTAGCTGCTCTGCCTGAGGAGACGATAGTAACTAATGCTGTTCTACTGTCTGGATAATAGGATTTGAACTTTGGTAAAGTTAAAGGCAGTCCTGCTCCGGAGAAGATGATATCTATATTTTCTTTTAACGATACATTTGCCATAACTTTGTAATCGTTGGTAGAAACCATTATGTTTACCCCTATGATACCTTGAGGTGCTAATTTTCTCGCTAAATGTATTTCTCTCTTCAGTGCCCTGCTGCTTGCTTTAAAATAGTGTTGAGCTCCATCTGGTTCTAACATCCCTATACCGGCTGTGGCAATAACTCCTATTCCACCTTCCTTAGCTACGGCTGAGGCAAGCCTGTGTAAAGAAACACCTACGCCCATTCCTCCCTGTATAATGGGTATGCGGGCTGTATGTTCACCTATTTTCAGTGCTGGTATATTCAACTTTCCTCCAGTATAAAGAGTATCTCATTTTTACCTCTATAGGAAAAAAATTCAAGTGGGTTTTGCTTCATAGAGCATATGAGCAATGGCAAGAAGCTTATCTTTCCTGGTTATATCTCCCATCATCTCCGGTATGATCTTTACCTGTGCATCAGCTCTCTTGATAAGGTTTTCTTTCCACTTTAATTGTTGCTCTCTCTTCTGTTTTAAAAAATCATTTCCCTTACATACATCTTCTGGAAATATACGATTGAGAATGTAGCCGTTTAGCTCTATTCCATACTTTGTGATGGATTTCCCTATAAACAGGGCCTGTTCCACGGGCAGCCTTTCCGGATTTGCTACAATCCAGGTGGAGGCATCGGTGGATAGCATATTCAAAACATGTTCGGTGAGTTTTCTCCAGCTTTTAATGAGTTCTAACGGTTCTCCTTCTGGCCTTCTCTTGATCTTGGAAAATACTCCCTTTAAGCTTAAATACAGTTTTTGTGCTTCTCCTAAGTGTGAGTAGAAAAGATACTGAATATTTAAAAGATTTAAGGTGGAAGCAGTAGGAGCTGTATCCCATACGATATAATCGTATCTTTTTGACTTTACCGCTTCTGATACATAATCCAGCATGAACTCCTCATCCAAACCGGGCGCACCTTCCAGATAATCGAGAATGTCTCTTTCTACCGGAAATAAGGATGAAACTACAGTGTATACCTCATCGCCAAATCTTTTCCTCCACAATTTCAAAATAGCGGGACGGGTAAGTTCTATAACATCTAAATTTTTATCCACATTTACTATCTTATCCCCAAATTCTACATTGAATATGTTGGACAATGAACCGGCAGGGTCTGTGGAAACTAAAAGGACTCTTTTGTGTTGGGAGAACAGAAGAGCTGTAGCTACGGAGGTTGTTGTTTTTCCTACCCCTCCTTTTCCGGTGAACATTACAATCTTTCTCATCTTATCTAATATAACTCAGATGTGGTGGAAAAAGCAATAGCTTGACAGAAATAAGAATATTTCGTAAGAAAATAAGATGATTTATAAAACATTGATCCAGCTTATAGGGAATACCCCCCTTTTAAGGTTGAACAAATTGTGTAAGAACGATGAGATATTTGTAAAACTGGAGTGTTTTAATCCCTGGTTCAGCATAAAGGATAGAGCAGCCCTTTTGATGATTGAAGACTTAGAAAAAAAGGGAATAATAGGAAAGGGAGATGTTATTGTAGAAGCAACCAGTGGTAATACAGGTATTGCTGTAGCCGGCATCTGTTCGGTAAAAGGTTATAAAGCAAAAATCATTATGCCTGAGGGAATGAGCGCAGAGAGGATAAAGTTGCTCAATCTTTTGGGGGCAGAGGTGGTGCTGGTCAAAGGAATGGGAGAGGCGATAAAAGAGGCGGAGAAATTGGGAAACAAATCTCATCATTTTTTCTTGAGGCAGTTTGAGAATGAAGCAAATGCTTTGGCTCAGGAGAAAACAGGTGAAGAGATATGGAGAGATATGAATGGAGATATTGATATGGTTGTATGTGGAATAGGAACAGGGGGAACAATCACCGGTGTGGGAAGATACTTAAAAAACAAAGACAGAAACATTAAGGTCATCGGGGTTGAACCTTCATCCTCACCGTTTCTTTCCAGAGGAATAAAGGGAGAACACAGGATTCAGGGTATTGGTGCGGGATTTTTACCCCCTATACTGGATGAATCTGTGATAGATGAGATTGTAGCCGTGAGCGATGAGGATGCATTTGATACCATGGAGAGATTGGCGAAAGAGGAGGGAATATTGGCTGGTATATCTTCAGGAGCTGCTATGTGGGCAGCACTGAATGTTGAACAAAGAGGAAAAAGAATTGTAGTAATCTTCCCGGATAGTGCAGAACGATACTTGAGCGTAATATGAGGTAAAGACATGAGAGTTGTGGTTATAGGAGGTGTGGCTGCTGGAATGAGCGCAGCCTCTCAGGCAAAGAGGCGTATGAAGGAAGCAGAGGTTATTGTTTTAGAGAAGACAGGTGATGTTTCTTACGGCTCATGCGGCATGCCTTACAATTTGATGAGATTGGATAATCCGATGGATGAGCTTGTTGTTTTAACCGCGGACGATTTTCGCAACAAAAGGGGTATAGATGTAAGGTTGTTTCAGGAAGCAAGGAGAATTGACAGAGAAAAAAAGGAAGTAGAGGTATGGGACAGTAGAGAAAACAGGATATACAACATCGGTTATGATAAACTGGTTATAGCTACAGGTGCCCGTGCCATAAATCTTCCCATGGAAAAACAGATAAATGGTGTTTTCACTTTACGCACCCTGGAAGATGGAAAGAGATTGAAGAATTTTATTAAGGAGAGAAAACCGAAAAAGGCATTTCTTATTGGAGCGGGGAGAATTGCTTTAGAGATTGTTCATGCTTTGCACGAACTGGAGATGAGTATTGTTATGGTAAAGAAAAGACCGGGTCGTATTCTACCTCAATTTGAGGAGGAGATTTCTGAAAAGGTAGAGGCAAAATTAAGAGAAAAGGGGATAAACTTTATAAGTGGAGTAGAAATAAAGGGTTTTATGGAAAAAGATGGTTTTTTAAAGAAGGTAGTGACAAGTGAAGGTGAATTTGAGGCAGAGCTGTCCGTTATTTCTATTGGTGTTCAACCAAATATAGAAGTAGCTGAGAAAGCAGGTATAAAGATAGGTGAAACGGGAGCAATAGAGGTAGATAGATACTTGAGAACATCGGATAGAGATATATTTGCCTGCGGTGACTGCTGTGAACATTATCACAGACTTTTAAAGAAACCTGTGTTTTCTCCCTCTGGAACGGTGGCAAATAAACAGGGAAGGATTGCCGGAGCAAATGCCATAGGAGCAAATATCATCTACCCCGGTGTAGTGGGCACATCTATATTCAGCTTTTTTGATTTAACAGTGGCAAGGACAGGTCTTGTGAAAGAAGAGATAAAAGAAGATTTTGTTAAAACGGTTATCCTTTCTCAGACCAGAGGGCACGCCTATCCAGGTTCTTCACCCATAAAGATTGTTTTATTCTCTGAAAGAGGAACGGGAAGGTTGCTTGGTGCTCAGATGATAGGGAAAGAATATGTATGGGGAAGGATAAATGTGGTTGCTGCCTGTTTGTATAAAGATTTTACAGTAGATGATCTGTCCAGTCTGGATATGGCTTATTCACCACCCTTTTCACCGGTATGGGATCCGTTGCTCATTGCGGCAAATCGTGCTAAAAAATCTATATAACTGCATCTAACAATAGGTATCCTCCAAAAAAGACAAGGAATATACCACAGAAAGAAGTGAGAATCTGATAGGTTTTTAAGCCAATATATCTCTTTCCTTTACTTACTCCCAGAGAAACAATACTGTACCAGGACAGGTCTGCCAGGATATGACCGGTAAAAAACAATGAAATACCTAAAATGCCATAAGGCATAGCTAAGATCAGATATGTCAAGCCAATTGTCACCCACCATATTGTCCAGTAAGGATTAGACAAACTGCCCAATATTCCTGCTATTATAGATGAATCTGTAAAAATACCTTTTTTAGGAGTTGTAGTGGTATTTTTTGCTTTTCTTATCATATCCTGTCCCATCCACAGTAAAATCGCGCCTCCACACAAGCTGGAAATCGTAAATACGATGCGTTTCTGGAGGAAATCTCCCATCCCCAGAACAATAGCTGTAATAAGAGTAATCTCTAAGATTCCGTGTCCTACAATAATCAGCGGTCCTGCTATTGCTCCTTTCTTTAAGGAATGGTCAACGGTAATTGCCAGAAGAGGTCCGGGCATCAATGCCCCGGAAAAAGCTACAACGAATGAAGTAATTGTTAATGTTAAAAGATTCATTTGCTCAACAGTTTTATAAATGTTTCCTCGTCTATACAATTTAAGCCCAATCTTTCTGCTTTATCCCTCTTTGAACCTGGATTTTCTCCTACCACCACATAGTCCAGATCTTTGCTTACACTGTTTTTTACTATACCCCCCAGTGCCTCCACTCTATCCTTCGCCTCACTTCTGGTCATGGTGCGCAATGTGCCTGTAAACAGAAAACTCTTTCCGGATAGGGGAGAGATTACAACTTTTTCTTCCGATGGTTTTATCCCCGCCTTCAGAAGCTTTTTTATGGTCTGAATATTCTTCTGTTCTCTAAAGAAGTCATATATGCTTTGAGCTACTTCTTCTCCTATTCCTTTAATGGATAAGAACTCTTCTTTTTTTGCCTTCTCTATATTTTTTAGACTGCCAAAGTATTTTGCTAAAAGATGTGCTGTATGTTCTCCCACATGTCTGATGCCCAGTGCGAATAGAAATTTCGCCAGTGAGATATTCTTTGTGTTTTCTATGGCCTCTATGAGGTTTTGGGCAGATTTTTCTCCCATTCTCTCTAAGTTTGCAACGGTTTTAATATCTAAATTGTATATATCGGCAATATCTTTTATGATGTTCTTTTCCACCAGTTGTTCCACCAGCTTATCTCCCAATCCTTCTATGTTCATCGCTCTTTTGGAGGCAAAGTGTTTGATGGATTCCTTTATCTGAGCAGGGCAGGATATATTTGGGCAACGAAAGTATAAGCCATCCCTTATGGCGTGAGCGTGACATACGGGACATTCTTTGGGTTCAGGTATTATCCTTTCTTTCCCTGTTCTTTTTTCTGATATGGGTTTTATGATTTCTGGAATAACATCTCCTGCTCTTTCTACGAATACCCTGTCTCCAATGCGAATATCCTTTTTTCTTATCTCATCCCAGGTGTGCAGTGTAGCTTTTGACACCACTACGCCACCTATATTTACCGGTTCTAATATCGCCACCGGGGTTAGAATACCTGTCCTTCCTACATTTACCTTTACCTCCTTTACGGTTGTGGTAACCTGCTCGGGAGGAAATTTATATGCAATCGCCCACCTGGGAGACTTTGTAGTGTGTCCCAATCTGTTCTGATAATCTATTTCATTTACTTTGAATACCATTCCATCTATTTCGTAGGGCAGTTCATGTCTCTTCTGTGTAAATGTTTCTTTGTATTCAATGGCCTCTTCCACAGACGCGCACAACTTGTTTAACTCATTTACCGGCAGTCCCCATTTCTTTAACAGTTCCAATGCTTCACTCTGTGTTTTGAATTGAATCTCGGAAGATACTTCTCTAATGCTGTAGGTGAACATGCGCAGGTTTCTCTTTGCCGTTTCTCTTGGATCCAGTTGTCTTATTGAGCCTGCAGCGGCATTCCTGGGATTGGCAAATAGTGGCAGACCTGCTTCTTCTCTTTCTTTATTTATTTTTGCAAAATCCTGCTTGAACATGATAGCTTCTCCTTGAATATCCAGGTAAGCAGGCGCTTTTTCTGTAATTAATTTTAAAGGAACATTCTTTATCGTTCTCACATTTTGGGTGACATCCTCTCCCGTTACACCATCTCCTCTGGTTGAGGCCTGTTTTAGGATGCCATTTTCATAGATCAAGGAGATGGACAGTCCATCGAATTTTGGTTCTACACTGTAACTTATATCCTTCTCTGAGGGAAGATTCAAAAACCTCTTCACCCTTCTATCAAATTCTCTTACCTCTTCCGGTGAAAATGCATCTTCTAAGGAGAACATGGGTATCTTGTGTTTTACCTTTTTGAACTTCTCCAGCGGTTTCCCACCTACACGCTGGGTGGGTGAGTCGGGTGTTATAAATTGAGGATACTTTTCTTCCAGCGATTTTAATCTTCTCATCATCTGGTCGTATTCATAGTCTGAAATGACAGGTGCATTCAACACATAGTATCTGTAATCGTGATATCTTATCTTCTGTTTTAATTCTTCAATTTCTCTCTTTACATCTTCCATTATTCCATCCTGTCTAAGTAAAATTTTCCATTTTCATAGACAACAAATGTATAATGTTCTAAAAAATCACCGCTATTTATGTATATCTTTCCACCCTTTTTTAAATATAAAGGTTGGTGGATATGGGCTAAGATTACTACATCCATGTCTTTCTTTTTCATAATCTTTAAAGCATAATCTACAAACATTTTTTCTATGGCACTGTTTTTTGCCCTTAAATAATTTTTACTTAAGCTGCTGGCAATATGGGAGAGTTTCATCATAACGGATGGGTGTATCTTTTTAAAAACATAAAGTATAGC
>JAGGSF010000042.1 GCA_021159235.1 Deltaproteobacteria bacterium
CTTAAGCTCTGTTTTAGAACAGGAGATAAGAGAATATTATATAATAAACGGGTTTGAGTATCTTGTGGGAAAAATCAACGGTGAATTAAATAAGCGACAAAATAAATAGCAGAGCAAATCTGTGATAAATATTCTTCATCCAGAGGCTAATATTCTTTTTAAACAAAAAACCCCGTGCAGTAGAAAAACTACTGCACGGGGAAAACCTCAGCCAGATTTAGAAGTTGTACTTAAACACCAGGCTGTACTGAGAACCCTTGTCCTTCTTCGTTCCACTCCTTAGCTGATAGGTGGTCTTCGGTCTCTCATACTCAAATGCAATTGATGTAACCTTTGTGGTTTTCACACTACCACCGATATAGTAAGCCTCATTCTTCTTTACAATGTCTGTTCCTGCGCCTGCGCGAACCTTGTCTGAATCCTTGATCTTGGTCATGGCATAGCCGCCCCAGGCTGCAAACTGTGGAATAGGAGTAATCTTTGCTCCCACATGCCAGGAGTGACCCTTCGTTGCCTTCACATCATCATCTTCCACATAGAAGGATGGCGGTTTACGACTACTTGAATTAAGAGCCATCATGCCGGTTGCACCCTTGAAGTAGTTGTAATCTGCCTTCAGTGTGATCCAGTTGATGGGCACAGCCAAACCTGCTGTTACTATATCAAAGTGCTTCTTCTTCTCTTCGGAAGTTTTAGCCAATTTTACAGCCTCATAGCCGTAGCCTGCATAAACTGTGATGGGTGAACCGAAATAGGTCTTAATTTTACCGGTTAATTTGCCTGCTACTCCTGGCATCGTGGTTCTATTCACTACTAAACCACCTGTACCTGTTACATATCCCTTCATCTCCTGAGCCGCTACCTCTGGAATCAAAGTAACCTGACCTAAATCAAATGTGCCGCCTGCCTGCACCTTACGCACAAAGTAAGAATCATTGCCGCTCCAGCCAAAACCTGCCATACCTATGGGCATAATGGTATATGTTCCCTGATTCAAGAAATTGGCATCCTTACCCACACGGACATAATAGTTTTCTATATCGTGCTGCAGATAGGCTTTTCTCAAACGCAAGGACTTATCAGTTCCAGACTTACCGGCAAAATCCGCTTCAATCTTTCCACTGACACCGATATCCGGTGTATTGAGCTTCAAGCCTATTCTCGTCCATCTGCCTGTGGCTTTAAAGTAGGTTTTGTTCTGTTTTGCTTCAGCCGTTCCACCTGCTGATGATTCATTTGCCACATTGTTGTAATAAGTGGTGTTTGTTCCCATCTTCTTGGACCAGGTGAAGTCCGCTCTTACAAAACCGTAGACAGAAATATTTGTATCACCTTTGGTGGCTACCGTCCCGGCATGTGCTGTGCCTGCTGCCACCATTCCGCCTACCAACGCTGCTGCCGCTACCAAGCTAATCACGCGTCTCTTCATACTTTCCTCCTTAAAATTTCCTGATTTTTTCTTTAACATACTTCTTTCCATCCTTTTCTTCTCACCTCCTTAAAAACTTAATTTAGCACAGTTTTAAGCCTCTGTCAAGGAAATCTAAAACTTTCCTTAATCAGTATTGGAATTTTAATGTTCTTTTTTGATTTGTCAAGAGAAACTTTGTCTTTTGACAAAGTTTCTCTTGCAAACGCTGGAAGCGTTTGTCAAGTCCCTTGCAACTGCCAGAGGCAGTTGTCAAGGATTTTTTACTTAAAGTGTGATTACTATTTAAAAATGTCATAAAACCTCCAAAGGAGGTTTTACGGCAATTTGTAAAATTGTCACATGATCTTACTAAATAGAAAGGTGTGGCACTTGATTTAGCAATGATAGTTTTAGAATTGATTTTTGCAAGTAGAGAAATAAGATGTTTTTAGTTGGGGATTTGAAAAATGAAAGAATATGGTCTTTTGTTCAGTGATGGACATAATTTAAAAATGATGAATTTCAATGAGAAGAGGATAGTGTGTTTAGAAAATGTAGAGGGATGGACATACGATGCAGAAGTGCACAACGGTGATGTATATTATGTTTGTAACCTGCTGTGGGGAAGATACGAAATTAGACGGTTGATGGAAAGGGGAAAGAAATACATTCGTTCGCAATATATAAGTGAGGTTCTCTCCTTAGAAGACAGAATTGTAGATGTGGGATTGTATGGAATCTGCGATACAGAAAGCGGCGAGATGATTATTCCCATGGAAGAGATGAAGAGAGAGGGCATATATTTTATAAACACCATCTTTAGATACAGAAAAGAGATTGCTGTCGGTGTAACATATATCAGTCACAGAAAGTATAAGGATCATTCCTGTGGCATTGTATTGGTTGACCTAGAGAAGGGGAAAATAGGGGAAGAGATAATACATTATGATACAAACTTATACAGTTTAAAGAACGAACAGAGATGGCAGGCTCGGATGTTGAATGAAAAAGAGATTGTAAGTTGTGTTTACCGAAAACACTTGGATATAGGTGGGAAAAAGATTGAAGGAACAGAAGTGGAGAAAAACGGAATGATCTGGAGAATAACACCCACCCGAGATGTAGTATGGTATTCGGGCTATGGCTTAGGTGGTATTAAGTGGTTCAATTTGACTGCAAACAGTGGAGGAAGTATAATGGATAATTCAATCCATCAATCTTCCATTTTTCCCGATTGGATTCCTGCTCTTAAGTCGATATCAAAAGAAGTGTGGGATAGACTTGTTCCTAAGGCTGTTGAATACGCACTGTGTAACTAATCTTTATCATTGAGAGTTACCACACAACCAAAGGGGGCAGTTTTCCTGTTTCCTACCGAAACCCATATAACAGGATAGGAAGGTGGATGGGAAGGGAATGTGCCACAGAGGTCAGTTAGATAAATGAGACAGGGAGGGAAAGGTAGGTTTTTCTCAACCCACTGGAATACAGGTTCAAAGTTTGTACCTCCCCCTCCTCTTATCTTTTCCATTGCTTCTTGCAGTTGTCCTAAGGTAGCTATGGTGCATACTGCATGTACTTGGGCATCACAGAAGATGAGGGTGAGCGAACAGGAGGGAAAATGCTGGATGATGCCCACAATCTCGGACAGAAACAGTGTCAATTCCTTTTTTGATATAGAGCCGGAGGTATCTATACCTACCGGAATGCCCGTTGTATCCCTCTTTAATCCTGGCAAGATGAGACCATCGTGAATATGCCTCCTGGATGGGGGATGCCAGGACCAGTCCATTAAAACATTCTCCATGATCAGTGATTTTAACATCCTTCTCCAGGAAAGACGAGGTTTAGCAAAGAGGTCAATCAGTCGTTGTTCCGATGAAGAAGAATCACCTTGATCGCGTAAAGTGTTGATGGTTTGAGTAACCCTACTTCTCCATTTTTGCTGTGCTTTAGTTCTTCTCGACTCATCCATGGAGAAATCATGATGTTCGTCTATAATTCTATACCGAAACTCGGGCAGCAGGGCATAAATTTCTTCTGCATATAAGCCGTGATAACATTTGTTGTACAATGCCTGTTTTGGTTTTTCACCCACACCTGCCTCCAGAAGTATGCTGTTTACCGCAAAATCACAGGCTGCATCCCACTTCTCCTTTATTCTCGTTTCACGGCGGGAGAAATGATCCAGTATACAGTGCAATATCTCATGTCCAATCATAAATTGGAGCTCTTCTACGGACAATGAAGAAATAAACCGGGGGTTTATGTACAGCTTTTCATAGTCCGTCTTTATGGTCTGTACAGATGATGTAAATACAATGTTAAAATGCAGAGCCAATCGGCCGAAGAAAGGGCTTTTAAGAAGTAGCTGGGCGCGCGCTTTTTCAATTTTTTTCATCATAATATGAGATGCTGAAACTTGTGACAGAAATCTCTCCATCTGTTGCAGGTTCTGAGTAAAATACCGGATTTTAGTGCATCACGGGCGAGAAGGATGGAAAATTCCCTCCTATCAATGTTTAGTATATAATCTAACAGTTTTTCTTTACAATCTCCTTGACTCTTAGCGTAACGGATAAGCATTCCACAAACGGCATACATTCTGGATGGTTCTTTAAAGGTGATGTGCTGAGAAAGGATCTGGGAGGGGGAAGGTAAATCTTTGTAAATGTTCAGAAAGGTGATGAACTCTGCCATGACACCTTCTCCCACCGTAGATGAGACAGCGATCTCCAGATCTACTCCTGCTTTAAGGGCTCGGGAGCAATATTCCCAGCTTCGGGGGGTGGGGAAGGTATTTTCATCTTTGTTAAATTTGAACAAAAGCTCGGGTCTAAAATTTAAAAATGCAATGATACGGGTGTCTATATCGTTTTTAAATGCCCACTCCTTCCAGTCTTCCAGATTTGGTTCCAGTTCAAGATGCAAGAAACGGTTTCTTAACGCTACAGGCATCTGGAATGTAACCGTCGCATCTTCCATTCTGTTTCCAGCAGCAACTACCGCCCAGTTCTCAGGTAAACTGTATTCCCCGATTCTTCTGTCCAGAATCAATTGGTAGGATGCAGCCTGGATTAGGGGTGGTGCAACATTCAGTTCATCTAAAAACAGTATTCCTTTTTCTCCATCCTTTTCCACTTGAGGTAAGAATACAGGAGGAAGCCAGATTGCACGGTCTCCTTTAATAGCCGGCAGTCCTCTCAAATCGGTGGGATCCAGCTGAGCTACCCTTAAATCTATAAACTCAATCTTTCTCTTTTCTGCTACCTGGCGGGTAATAGCGGATTTACCAATTCCTGGTGCACCCCACACAAATACCGGTATCCGGGCTTCTGTAACCTTCTGTAGAGTAGAATACAACTGTTTCGGCGTCAATTTCATGCACATTATATTATAAACCAAGACTTTATCTTTTCAACTTTAAATACAAACAGTGTGATTACTATTTAAAAATGTCATAAAACCTCCAAAGGAGGTTTTACGGCAATTTGTAAAATTGTCACATGATCTTACTAAATAGAAAGGTGTGACACTTGATTTAGTAATGACAGGATTCGAAATCACACGGTGGTAATTTCCCTTGACAATAAACATAAAAATACATATCCTCATATCCATGAAGATGATATTCAAGGTTTGGTGGTGGGCAGGTTTACCTGTCCGCCAGTAAGCTTGAGATAATTTAACTCAAGCCGCCTGGCGCAGACAGGAGAAGGATGTCTGAGCCGGCGGCTATTTTTGTATGGGCTTGACGGCTCGGATGGGTCGTCAAGCCTTTTTTTGTTTGGAGACTTTATGTTGAATATGTCCGAAGGTGAATTTCTGGAATACATAAAAAAAATTGACATTGTCCCCCTGTATGCAGATTCTTCCTGTGATACGGATACACCCATATCCATCTATTTAAAACTCAAAGATTATGGAGCCTGCTACCTCTTAGAGAGTGTAGAGAAAAGCAAAAGATGGGGCAGATATTCGTTTATAGGATTTGACAGATTGGAGACATTCTCCTTTAGCATTGGCGAAGATGAGAAGCCTTTGTCTTTGCTTAAAGATAGACACTTTTCCAAAAAAACACTTAAACTGAAGGAATTACCCCGCTTTTCTGGGGGTGGTGTGGGGTATATAGGATACGATTGTGCTTCTCTATGGAATAAGGTTGCCCTACCCTCTAAGGACATCTACCTCCTGCCAGACATCTGTCTTCTATTTACAAAGGTAGTTATCATATTTGATGATTTTCGTAAGACATTTCGCATAGTTTACAATGCAATGCAACCTCAAGACTACAAAAAAGCAGAACAGATGATAGGTAAAATTCTCTCTCTCATCCGCCGCCCATTCTTTTACAACCAAAGAAAAGGTAAATCTTCTCCTGTATCCATTTTACACAGAGAAGCGTTTGAAGAGATGGTAAGAAAAGCAAAGAGGTGTATAGGAGATGGCGAGATAATACAGGCCGTTTTAGCACATCACATCGTATATTCAACAGATGTGCCCCCCTTTGACATCTACCGGGCTTTAAGGAGGAGTAATCCCTCTCCCTATATGTTTTACATTGATTTTGATTCTTTTAAACTCATCGGTTCATCCCCTGAAGTTTTAGTGAGATTGGAAGGAGAAACCATTGAAACCTCGCCTATTGCAGGCACCCGTCGCAGAGGCAAAACAAAAAAAGAAGATGAAAAACTGGAAGAAGAACTCCTTCAGGATGAGAAAGAAAAAGCCGAGCACCTGATGCTTGTTGACCTGGCAAGAAATGATGTGGGAAGAGTAGCGAAAACAGGAACTGTAAGGGTAGAGAATTTCATGCATGTAGAGAAATTTTCAAAGGTTATGCACATCGTTTCCGATATTAAGGCAAAAATAGAAGAAGATAAAGATATGTTTGATGTGTTTAGATCCTGTTTCCCTGCAGGAACGGTGTCCGGTGCACCAAAGGTGAGGGCAATGCAAATAATTGCAAGCTTAGAAAAGGTAAGAAGAGGCCCTTACGCCGGCAGTGTGGGTTACTTTGGATACGATGGAAATATGGATATGTGCATCACCATACGCACCATTGTATGGAAAGAAAATAAAGCATTTGTGGGTGTGGGTGCAGGCATCGTTTATGATTCCCTCCCCCGGAGGGAATATGAAGAAACAATGGAAAAGGCATCTGCCTGCATCAATGCGTTAAGAGGTGAAAATGATATTGGTGATAGATAATTATGATTCTTTTACCTACAACCTGGTTCATCTTTTAAGAGAAATGAGGAGAGATGTAAATGTCATCCCCAACGATGAAAAGGATTACATTCGGTGGGTAGAAAAAAGTAAAGCTGTATTCATCTCTCCCGGTCCCTCTACTCCTGAAAATGCAGGAATAAGTATGGATGTAGTGAGGAGGTTTTACAAGACAAAACCTATATTCGGGGTGTGTCTGGGTCACCAGGTAATTGCCTATAACTTTGGAGGAAAGATTGCGAGAGCAAGAAAAATCATGCATGGAAAAACATCTCTTATCTATCATTCAGATAAATGCATTTTTAAAAATATACCCTCTCCCTTTGTTGCTGTCAGATATCACTCCCTTTCTGTAAGCAAAGAGAATTTTCCCTTGGAGCTGGAGATTTTGGCCAGAAGTGGAGATGAAGAGATCATGTCTATCAGACATAAGAATTTTCCCCTGTATGGAGTTCAGTTTCATCCGGAGTCCATCCTTACAGAGTATGGTGAAACGTTAATCTATAATTTTTTAGAGGAGGTAAGATAATGCTGAGTAAACTGGTGCAGGGAGAAAATATAAAAAAGGAGGAGATAAAATCGTTTCTGAAAGACTACCTTGAGGAGAGGAAAACAGAGGCAGAAATGGCCTCTTTCCTTACAGCTTTGCGAATGCGAGGGGAAACGGCAGAAGAGATTGCAGCCTGCATAGAGATAATGGACGAGGTGGCTATACATCTAAGTTTAGACGATGAGATAAGGGAAAACACCATAGATACCTGCGGCACGGGTGGCGATGAAAAGGGAACATTTAACATTTCTACAGCCTGTGCCTTTATAGTAGCAGGAGCCGGTGTGTATGTGGCAAAACACGGAAACAGAGCAGTATCCAGCAGATGCGGCAGTGCGGATGTGCTTGAGGCCTCAGGTATAAACATAAACATAGAAAAGAAGAAGGCAGAAAAAATACTGAAACAGGCAGGCATAGTGTTCCTATTTGCTCCCTTATTTCATCCTGCCATGAAGAAGATTGCCAGGGTAAGAAAAGCACTGGGTTTTCGCACCTTATTCAATATTATCGGACCTTTGCTCAATCCTGCAGGTGTAAAAAAACAGCTTATCGGCGTACCCTCTCAAGCAATGATGGATACCCTATCGGCTGTAATCAAACTCCTGGGGAATAGAAGGATAATGTTAGTAAACAGTATGGATGGCCTGGATGAGGTGAGTGTATGTGCAGATACATATATTTCCGATGTAAATGGTATGTTTATAAAGAAGTATACCATCTCTCCCGAGGATTTTGGTATAAAGAGATACAGTTCAGATGCCTTAAGAGGTGGAGATGTAGAAGAAAACAGGTCTATTATGATGGATATTTTAAATAACAAAGACGGTGCATATAGAGATGCAGCTTTAATAAATGCGAGCGCTGCACTCATTGCAGCAGGAAGGGCAAAAGATCTAAAGGAGGGATACAAAATGGCAGAATTTTCCCTTGCAAGCGGTAAAGCAAAGCAAAAGTTTGAACTATTGAGGAAATTGAGCAATGACTAAGATAAAAATATGCGGTATTACGAATATAGAAGATGCAATGTTCTGTAGTCTTTCAGGAGTAGATGCATTGGGTTTTATCTTTTATGAAAAAAGTCCCCGCTATATAGATGCCGGCAAGGCTAAGGAAATCTGTTCCAGGTTACCTCCCTTTGTTACCAAAGTAGGGGTATTTGTAAATGAAGATGAAAAAAGATTAAGAGATATTTTCTATTTTTCAGGATTAAATGTCGTTCAGCTACATGGTGGAGAATCTGTGAATTATGTGTATAATTTAAAAGCATTGTTGCCAGGTGTGCATATAATAAAGTTTGTAAGAAACATGAATGAAGCAGAACTATTTGCCACTGTAGTGAATTCGTTTATTGTAGACAGCGGTGGAGGCACGGGAAAGGTTTGTGACTGGAAATTTGCCAGAAACCTGAGAGAAAAAATCTCTCTTCCTCTTATATTAGCCGGCGGATTGGACGAAAGGAATGTAAGAAAAGCCATAGAAACAGTCCGTCCTTATGCGGTGGATGCCTGCAGCAAACTGGAGAAGGAAAAGGGTAAGAAAGACAATGGAAAATTGGAAGAGTTTATCAGGGAGGTAAGAAACAGTGAAATTGCCTGATGAAAAAGGATATTTTGGTCCATATGGAGGGAGGTTTATACCAGAAACGCTTGTTTCCATATTGGATGAGTTAAAACAGAAGTATTTTAACATCATCAACAGGAATGATTTTCAAAAAAAACTCAATCACTATTTAAGAACATACTGTGGAAGACCTACCCCTCTGTATTTGGCGGAGAATGTGAGTAGAGATCTGGGGTTTAAGGTCTATTTGAAGAGAGAAGACCTAAATCATACCGGTGCTCATAAGATGAATAACACACTGGGACAGGTGCTTCTGGCAAAATTCATGGGTAAGAAGAGGGTTATTGCAGAAACAGGTGCAGGGCAGCATGGAGTGGCCACAGCCACAGCCTGTGCATTACTCAATATTCCCTGCAAGATATACATGGGAAAGATAGACTGTGTCAGACAAGAGTTAAATGTGTTCAGGATGAAACTGCTGGGAGCGGAGGTAGAGGTTGTGGAAAGCGGTTCGCAAACCCTAAAAGATGCAATAAATGAAACAATAAGGGATTGGGTAACAAATGCCAGTGATACATACTATTGCCTGGGTTCGTGTGTAGGACCAGACCCCTACCCTGAAATGGTGAGAAATTTTCAAGTTATAATCGGCAAGGAGACAAAGGAGGAAATATTAAAAGTAGAAGGTAGGCTGCCCGATATGTGTGTAGCGTGTGTAGGGGGAGGCAGCAACGCCATTGGATTGTTCTACCCATTCTTAGAGGATAAAGTAAAACTGGTTGGAGTAGAAGCAGGAGGAAAGGGTAAAAAATTGGGTGAAAATGCCGCTACTATTTCCCTGGGTCAAGCAGGTATACTTCATGGAGCAAAAACATATATTCTTCAAGACAAATACGGTCAGATTATTCCCACCCATTCTGTGAGTGCAGGCCTGGATTACCCTGGAGTAGGACCGGAGCATGTATTTTTAAAAGAATCGGGCCGCGCTCAATATGAGGTAGCTACAGACAGAGAAGCGCTGGAGGCATTTGAATACTTGAGCAAGACAGAAGGCATAATTCCCGCCCTGGAGAGTGCACACGCCATTGCCTATGTAAGAAAATTAAAGGGAAAGTTGAACAAGGATAAAATTGTAGTGATAAATCTTTCTGGCAGAGGGGATAAAGATATGGGAATAGTGCGGGATTTGCTCGAGGCTAAAAATGGACAGGATAAGAGAAAAAATTGAAGAGGCGAACAAAAATAAGGGTGGTGCACTCATCATATATATAACCTGCGGTTTTCCTTATAAAGATAGCACAGTTGATATTGTTAAGGGTTTAGTAGAAGGAGGAGCGGATGTCGTAGAACTGGGTATACCTTTTTCTGATCCCATAGCCGATGGAAGGATAATTCAAGAAGCATCTCAGAAAGCACTGCAACAGAAGGTAAACACGGATGATTGCTTTTCAACGGTTAAGAAAATAAGAGAAAATAAAATAGATATACCTATTTTATTTATGGGTTACTACAATACGATTTTTACCTATGGAGAGAAAAGATTTGTAGAAAGAGCAAAACAGGTAGGACTGGATGGGTTTATTGTACCCGATCTTCCATTGGAAGAATCAAAGAGAATACTCAATTTACTGAAGAATTCTTCTTTAAGCATGCCGTTTTTAATAACACCAACCACCACGGAAGACAGGATAAAAAAGATTGTCTCTCTATCCTCTGGTTTTATTTATCTTGTGCCGCGCCTGGGAATAACAGGTGAAAAGACAGAGGATTTATCCTTAGCCCGCTCTTTAGTTCAGAAGATAAAAAAATATACCTCTTTACCCATTTGCATAGGATTTGGGATAGAGAATAAAAAAGATGTAGATCAGATATTTTCTTTCTGCGAAGGGGCAATCATCGGCAGTAAGTTCATACAATTTATAGAAAAAAATCCCTCCTCTGAAAATGCTCGCTTGTTTGTAGAGAAATTACTATCTTAAAGACAGTCTCCACTGAGTTGGGGAAAATTGACTGATTTAATGGAGGGGATTATCCCCTCCATTAATTTAATACATTCCTGCTCCGCCTGGAGGCATCCCCTCAGGCGCAGATGGTTTCTCTTCTGGAATTTCTGCGATTGTTGTCTCTGTCATAAGCAGAAGTCCAGCTACAGAAGCTGCATTCTGCAAAGCCACTCTTTCTACCTTTGCAGGATCAATAATGCCAGCCTTGAGCATATTTGTATACTCACCCTTTCCCGCATCAAAACCCATACTTTCATCAGCTGATTCTTTCACTTTATTGATAATAACAGAACCTTCATACCCTGCATTATCTGCAATTGCCCTGATAGGTTCTTCCAGCACCTTCCTAATGATGTTTATTCCCATTTTCTGGTCTTCATTATCTGCTTCTAAATCCTCCACTACCTTCTGGCATCTCAACAAAGCAGTTCCTCCACCAGGAAGGATTCCTTCTTCCACCGCGGCTTTGGTAGCACTCAATGCACCTTCTACTCTCTGTTTTTTCTCCTTCATCGCCGCTTCTGTAGCTGCGCCTACCTTTATTACACCTACGCCCCCAGCCAGTTTCGCCTTTCTCTCTCTTAACTTCTCCTTGTCATATTCACTGGTTGATTGCTCAAGCTGTGCATCTATTTGCGCTATACGCTCCTGTATATCTTCCTTTTTACCTTTACCATTAACAATGGTTGTGTTTTCTTTATCTACTATTACTTTACCCGCTCTACCTAAGAAAGAGATGTCAGCACCATCTAATTTTGTGCCTGTTTCTTCAGATATCACTATTCCACCGGTCAGAACAGCAATATCTCTCAACATCTCCTTTCTTCTGTCGCCGAATCCTGGTGCTTTCACAGCGCAGCAACTTACCGTTCCTCTGAGCTTATTCACAACAAGAGTAGCCAGAGCTTCGCCTTCTACCTCTTCAGCAACAACCAAGAATGGTTTCCCTGTTTTTGCTATCTTTTCCACTAATGGCAAAAACTCCGCCATATTGCTGATCTTCTTATCTGTAATAACAATATATGGATCTTCCAGTTCACATCTCATTTTTCCCGCATCAGTTACAAAATAAGGAGAGATATAACCTCTATCAAACTTCATTCCCTCCACAACCTCTAATGTCGTTTCCATACCTTTTGCTTCTTCGACAGTAATTACACCATCCTTCCCTACCTTCTCCATTGCGTCTGCAATGATATCCCCTATTTCTTTCTCGTTATTAGCAGCAACAGTAGCTACTTCTGCTATTTGTTTCCTTTCTGTTACGGGTGTGGATAGCTTTTTGATTTCTTCCACCACTCTTTCTACTGCTTTGTCTATACCTCTTTTTACCTCTATCGCATTCGCTCCAACGGCAATGCTTCTCAACCCTTCTCTAAAAATAGCACGAGCAAGAACAGTCGCTGTTGTTGTTCCATCACCAGCTACATCCGATGTTTTGGAAGCTACCTCCCGCACCAGCTGGGCGCCCATATTTTCATAAGGGTCTTTCAATTCAACTTCCCTTGCTACACTTACGCCGTCTTTGGTAACGGTAGGAGCACCATATTTCCTTTCTAAAACAACATTCCTTCCTCTTGGACCTAAGGTTACCGCTACTGCATCCGCCAACTGATTTACACCCTTTGCTATTTTATCCCTTGACTCATCTCCAAATAATAACTGTTTACCTGGCATACACTCCTCCTCTGTTAATCCTCAAAAATTCCTAAAACATCTTCTTCTTTTAAAATAATGTAATCCTCACCCCCCATTTTTACCTCTGTACCGCTGTACTTTGCAAACAGCACTGTGTCATTTTTCTTGATGTCCTTTACTTCATTGCCTACCTCTATGATTTTCGCTTTCTGTGGCCTTTCCTTGGCTGTATCTGGAATAATAATTCCTGCCTCTGTTTTCTCCTCGCTTTCCAAGGGTTTTGCCAACAGATGATCAGCCAATGGTTTAAATCTCATAAACCCCTCCTTCAACCGTATTTTAGCACTCAAGCGTGCTGAGTGCTAACGATATTAAATTCCCTATCAAATTGCAAACTGCAATATTATGGATTCAAACCTGTTACGGTGATTTATTTGAAAATAGTGCGAAATAATGACTGTTTTCTCAAGATTACTCACAATCAACACTTAGGTGTGTTTCTCTGATTATCTTCTTTAATTCCAGGGCATTCTTTATGGCATAACCAAAAGCATCATTGTTAAAATAGACAAACACATCACGGTTTAATTTAAACTTAGAGAGAATATACTCTGCGTCCCGTTGCAGTTCTTCTCTACTATAACACCCCGCATATAAGGGTGAACCATGTCTTCTTATGTAAAAGAACGGATAGTCATCTGCAACCTCTACTAAATTAGGCCAATCCGATTGGCAGAGTGCCATCTTTTGTTGTTTTACCATATCATGAACTTCTTTACAGAACCAGGAAGGATGTCTAAACTCAAAGGTGTGATAATAACTATCATAAGGACGAAGAGCATCTAAAAAATCATTTAATCTATTCAGGTTACATTTAAAATCAGGAGGCAGTTGCCACAAAATCACACCTAATTTCTCCTTTAACAAAGAAGCTCTATCGAAAAACCTTTTAAGTGGCTCAGTGCAGTCTTTTAACCTCTTTATGTGAGTTATAAAACGACTGCCCTTTACGGTGAACAAAAATCCCTTCGGCGTGTTTTTATACCAGCTTAAAAAAGCCTTTTCTTGAGGAAGGCGGTAAAAGGTAACATTTAATTCTACCGTACTGAAAAAACCACTATAATATTCCAACTGTTTCCGCTGGGGTAGTTTCAGAGGATAAAAGATCCCTTGCCAATGTTTATAGGAGTAGCCGCTGGTACCAATCCATACTTTAGCCATTCACCTTAGTCTAATATACTTCTCTCGTATTTACAAATACGCTTGTTTAATATAACATAATTTGTATGAAATTAGGATTGCTGGGATTCCCAAAGGTTGGAAAGAAAACGTTGTTTGAACTTTTGACGGGTAAAGAGGCTGATCTTTCTAAAGGTACAGGTATAGCCTGCGTCAGAGATGAGCGTCTCAATCAACTGGCCAAGATATATAAACCCAGGAAAGCAGTCCACGCTACACTGGAGTTTTTAATTATTCCGGATATAGGAGAACAGAACAACACAAAAATCTTTCAGGTCATGCAAAATGTAGATGTTTTATGCCACATTGTAAGGGTATTTAAAGATGATACGGTATTCCACATAAAAGGCAGTATAAATCCTGCAAGAGACATAAAAACAGTAAACGATGAGTTGATACTAAATGACCTTCTTTTCATAGAAAAACGCACTGGCAAGTTGAAGAAAGAACTTACGAGAAAATCTGCACAATCTAAACTGAATGAAGAAAAATTGCTTTTGCGTTTCAAACAACATCTGGAAGAAGGAAAGCCATTGCGTACTTTAGCCCTTTCTGATGAAGAGAAAAAACTTGCAAAAAGTTACCCGTTTTTAACTTTTAAAAATATGATAGTGGTGTTGAATGTAGGGGAGGAGGACACCACAGATAACAGACTATTAGAGACATTAAAAAAACACTTTGCCGATCAGAACATGGAATGGATTCAAATACCAGCCAAGCTTGAAAAGGAAATCTCTGCAATGGAATCTGAAGAGGAAAGACAGGCTTTTTTAAAGGAGATGGGAATAGGAGCTTCCGCTTTAGAGAAACTCACCATATTATCCTGCAAGGCACTGGGTTTAATTACATTTTTCACCGTAGGAAAGGATGAGGTTAGAGCATGGATGATCCCCAAGGGTTCAAGAGCACCGGAAGCTGCTCGCGCTGTTCACACAGATATGGAAAAAGGTTTTATTCGAGCACAGGTTATAAAATACGATGACCTTATAAAACTGGGAAATGAAAAGAATGTTAGAAAATCTGGTAAATACATGCTTAAAGGTAAAGACTATGTTGTTGAGGATGGTGATATCTTGAATTTTCTCTTCAATGTGTAATGACAGGGGAGGAGGTGTGTTCCCATCCATAGGACCAACTGAACTCTTGATAATTGCCCTCATCGCCATCGTTGTTGTAGGTCCACGAAGAGTTCCCGAAATTATGAGAAGTGTAGCTAAGTTCTACAGGTCATTAAAAGATAATGTAGATGACCTGAAGAAAAATGTAAAAGATTCCATAAACATAGATGATGAGGATGAACCATTTTATAAAAAATCGGTAAAGGTGCCCAATCCGGATAGCAGAGAAAAGGATGGTAGAAAAGAGGAACCTCCAAAAAGAAGCAACGGTTCTTGAACACTTAGAAGAATTGCGTTATAGATTAATCCTCATTATCGTTGGAATAATCATAGCTTTATGTATAACATACCCCTTTTCCAAGAATCTCCTGCATATCCTTATATCTCCCCTTCTTATCACATTGCCCAAGGGAAGCCACATTGTATTTACCGGTTTGACAGAAGCATTCTGGATGAGAGTGCAAATCTCATTAGTAGCGGCTGTATTCCTGAGTTCTCCCTGGTCATTCCTTCAAACATGGCTGTTTGTAAAACCAGGCTTAAAAATAGAGGAAAGACGGATTGCCATCCCTCTAATTACTTCACTAACCGTATTCTTCATAAGTGGCGCTTTTTTTGCCTATAAGCTGGTTTTTCCATATGCATTCAAGTTTCTTTTGAGTTATGGAGGAGGCGAACTCATGCCTCTTCCCGGCATAAAACAGTATATCAGCTTTGCATTAAAACTCATCTTTGCCTTTGGAATTGTGTTCGAAATGCCAATTGTTAGTTTCTTTCTTTCTCGATTGGGACTTATTGATGCAAAAACACTTATTAAAAAAGCAGATTATGCGATTCTCATTATATTTATTGTGGCTGCTATATTTACTCCACCCGATGTATTCACTCAACTTCTGATGGCCGGTCCCTTAATACTTCTATACGGTTTGAGCATTGTTGTAGCTGCCATATTCTCCACCAGGAAAAGAAAAATTTATGAATGAAGTTTTTGTTTTTATTTCCGGTCTTGTTGTGGGTAGTTTCTTAAATGTATGTATATACAGAATACCGCGTAATGAATCTCTGTTATATCCTCCTTCCCATTGTCCATTCTGCGGTGCGCATATCAGATGGTCTGACAACATTCCGATTATAAGTTACATTATTCTAAAAGGTAGATGTCGAAACTGTGGAGCTCATATACCCATACGCTACCCGTTGGTAGAATTTCTTTCGGCCACAATCCTCATTCTTCTGTATGAAAGATTTTCACTTTCTCTTCTTTTCTTAAAATATGCAGTATTCAGTTACGCTCTTCTTACTATCACATTTATAGACATTAAACACCTGATTGTTCCGGATAGAATTGTTCTTCCTTTAATTTTATTAGGCATACTGTTTTCATTACCTCACCATGTTTTAAAATCAATCGTGGGAATAGCAGGTGGTTTTGTTTTGTTTGTCCTTATCGCCATCATAGGTAAAATCTTATTTAAAAAGGAAGCACTGGGTGGAGGGGATATAAAACTAATTGCTGCCTGTGGTGCTTTTTTGGGTATAACGGGAGTTATAATTACAACCTTCTTAAGCGCATTTTTTGGTAGTATCTTTGGTATATATTTTATCATATTTAAAAAGGGTAAAATCTCATCACAACTCCCTTATGCCCCCTTCATCTCTGTCGCTGCTTTTCTCTATATTCTTTATGGAGAAACGATCGTAAGATGGTGCTTGTAGATAAATACATAATAAAACAACTTACAAAAACATTCCTCTCTTCATTTATTATATTAACAGCATTGATGCTATTTGCAGGCGTTATTCAGATATCTCATATTGTTTTTGTGCAGGGCATCACCGTAAAGATACTTCTAAAGATTTTTTACCAGCAGGCAACCTTTGTCGCTATATTCACCATTCCCATGGCACTTACCGTAGCAGTCAACTTCGTATATGCAGATTTCACCAAGAACAATGAAATTATCGCCTTTCAAACCAGCGGTATAAGCAAACTCAACTTATACAAACCCGCTTCTTACTTCACCATATTTATATTTCTCATATCTTTTCTAAATGTATCCTCTATAGCTTACAAACAGAGGGGAGAATTCCATCTTACATTGCTTCAGTTAACCCGGCACAAGATATATTCGAAAATTTCAGAGAGGTCTTTTTTCCGCTTCTCAAAAGGATCCGTTATCTATGCGGAAACAATTTCCCCTGATACCTTAGAGCTTAAGTCTATATTTTTGCAAACACCGCGGGAGATAATCGTAGCTCAAGAGGGACGTTTTTGGGATTCTCCAAAAGGAACGATATTTTTGATGAAAGATGGAAACATGTATAAGAGAAAGGATAAAACAGTAGAAATCACGAGTTTTAAGGAGTTCAATACCCTCATCTCCCCTCAAAGATTTGTCCAAAAAGCAGAAGAAATAAGAAAAGAACCCAAATATATGAACATGTGGCAGCTGTTTCACATAAAAAGCGATTTTGCAAAGATGCAGATTAATAAGATGTGTGTTCTTTCATCTTCTGTATTCGTCCTTTCTTTGGTTGCTTTTAGCCTGGGTGTAATTTCCAAATCGGGCAAATCTGCAGGATTTATCCTATGTATAGGAATCTTCATCTTATTTTATATTCTCGAGATGCTGGGCGAGAGTGTTGCTAAATCTACAAACATCCCATTTTATATATGGTTGCCGAATATAGTTCTGGTTATTTTTGGTGCAGTTTTGTTTTTATCTGTAGTTCGGAGGTAACCTATGCGCATCATAGAGCTTATGAAAATTAAAAGACCATTTGTCTCCCTTGAATTCTTCCCTCCCAAGGATCAAGCCCTGTGGCCAAGATTCTTTGAGACAGTGGAAAAATTAAAGACTGTCAATCCCCTATTTGTTTCTGTTACCTGCGGAGCCCTGGGCAGCGGTCAGGAATATACAAAGGAGATTACCATTCGCTTAAAAAAAGATTTTAAACTGGAAGTAATGGCACATTTGACCTGCATAAACAGTTCTTCAGACAAACTCCATTCTCTTCTGAAAGCACTACTTGAAGCTGGAGTGGATAACGTTTTGGCACTGAGGGGTGATCTGCCTCAAGACAAAACATTTGATTATAAGGAAGGTGAGTTCAAACATGCCTCAGACTTAATATCTTTTCTCCGTAAATACTATCCACAATTCGGTATTGCCGTTGCCAGCTATCCAGAAGGACATCCTGAATCTCTTAGTTTAGAAGAGGATTTAAAATTCCTCAAACTAAAGTTAGACAGAGGTGCAGATTTTGCCATTACACAACTCTTTTTTGATAACAATATCTACTGGAAATTTTTAGAGAAGGCAAGGAATATTGGCATTGACAAGCCTATTATTCCGGGAATTCTGCCTGTGACAAACCTTAAAACCTTAGAGCGTATCCTCTCTCAATGCGGAGCAAGTATTCCAGAACAGCTTTCAAAAGACCTACATATTGCCCACGAAAAAGGTGGGGCTGAAGCAGTTAAAGCTCTGGGTACGGAGTATGCAACAATGCAGATAAAAGAACTTTTAAATGGAGGGGTTCCGGGCGTACATATCTTTACTTTAAACATGGCAAGCACATGTTTAAACATCTTCAGAACGCTCAATTTAATATAATCACTAATTTTTAGCCACACTTAACAATATACGCCAGAAATGCTATATTTATAAAGTATGAAGGCAAGAGAAGTAATGGAGATATTGCGAATATCAAGATCAACTGTCAGGAATTTAAGAAAAGAAGGAGTTTTAAAAGCAGAGAAACTTCCTAACGGACATTATGATTTTGATCCTGAA
>JAGGSF010000012.1 GCA_021159235.1 Deltaproteobacteria bacterium
TGATATAAGAAAAAAATATCCTCAAAGTTTTGTTATCAGTGATAATTATAAAATTTCCAGTGAAATGGCATTTTACTTAAAAGATCAACCTCAAACCTTTGTCTTTTCGCCAGATAAGATTACACAGTATACGTTCTGGAAAGGTTACCCCAAGAAGAGAACAGCAATATTCATCACCTACGGGGATGATAAGGTCCCGGGAAATTTTGGAAGAATGTGTAAAAGGGAAAAAACTGTAAATATAATAAGAATGAATAGAGTGATAAGAACATTCACCATCTGGTCCTGCAAAGTTGACAAAAACTGATTTATCCTATAAAAGATAGTTTATTGAGAATCAACAGGAGGTGAAGGTGGAAAGGACAAGGTTTATTTTAGATGAGAATGAGATGCCCACATCCTGGTATAACATACAGGCAGACCTGCCGAAACCATTGCCACCTGCTCTGCATCCCGCCACAGGGAAACCTGTTACACCTGATGATTTAAAACCTATTTTTCCCATGGAATTGATCAAACAGGAAGTAAGCAGGGAGAGGTGGATCGAGATCCCGGAAGAAGTGCAGGAAGTCTACAAACTGTGGAGGCCTACGCCACTATTTCGTGCTCATAGATTAGAGAAAGCCCTGGATACGCCGGCTAAAATCTTCTACAAATATGAGGGAATGAGTCCTCCTGGTAGTCATAAACCCAATACCGCCGTAGCTCAGGCTTACTACAATAAGAAAGAAGGTATCAAACGCATCACTACAGAAACAGGAGCCGGACAATGGGGAAGTGCTTTATCCTTTGCTGGAGCGTGTTTTGGTATAGAGATAAAGGTTTATATGGTCAGGGCGAGCTATGACCAGAAACCCTATCGACGGGTTATGATGGAGACCTGGGGAGGGAAATGTGTGCCCAGTCCCAGCCCAGACACTAAGGTAGGGCGAGCTATATTGGAGAAGGACCCGAATTGCCCGGGCAGTTTAGGTATTGCTATAAGTGAAGCCATAGAAGATTGTATGACCTGTGATGATACCCACTATGCTCTGGGTAGTGTACTCAACCATGTCCTGTTGCACCAGACAGTCATTGGACAGGAGGCAAAAAAGCAAATGGAAATGGCGGATGCATATCCGGATATTATTATCGGTTGTGTGGGCGGTGGTTCAAATTTTGCGGGCATGTTTCTGCCCTTTGTAAAGGATAAGATTGAGGGTAAAAAACCAGACTTGCGCATCATCAATGTAGAGCCTGCAAGTTGCCCTACTTTAACCAAGGGTCCCTATGTCTATGATTTTGGTGATTCGGCAGGATTAACACCTCTGCTTAAGATGTACACCCTGGGACATGATTTCATTCCCCCTCCCGTTCATGCTGGTGGCCTCAGGTATCACGGAATGGCCCCTATTATATGTCATTTATATAACTTAGGTCTGGTTGAAGCGCAAAGTGTGCACCAGCTTGCCGCTTTTGAAGCGGGAGTGAAATTTGCTCGCACTGAGGGTATTATCAGTGCTCCAGAACCCAATCATGCTATTAAAGTACTGATTGATGAGGCTTTAAAATGCAAGGAATCTGGAGAGAAAAAGACCATACTGCTTGCTCATAGTGGACATGGACATGTAGATATGGCAGCTTATGATGCTTATTTATCTGGAAAATTGACAGATTACGCTTATCCAGAACAGGGTATAAAGGAAGCATTGAGGAATTTGCCCAGGCTATAGAAGGAACAATATTTATTTCCATATAATCTCTTTGAAATTTATGTTCTGTGTCAAGTATTATGCTTTGCAGAATACTTGACAACAAAGAGAAATGTATTATATACCTATATTCATTAGCAGATTGGAGTTAAGAGTGCTAAGATGGAGAAATTGACAAAAAGACAAATTGAAGCGCTAAATATTGTGGTGAAGAATTATATTGAGAAAGGAGAAGCACGCGGTTCTCACAGCTTAAAAGCTCAATTTAATGTGAATTTTTCTGCTGCTACCCTGAGAAACATTATGTCTGATTTAGAAAAAAAGGGCTATCTCACTCATCTTCATACTTCGAGCGGCAAAATTCCTACCCCTAAAGGATATAGATTTTATGTGGAAAACTTGTTAAGTTTAGATGATGATAAACAGGTTGTCTTTCTGGGTCGCAGGCGATCGCACATTGATGGAATTGCAGAAACACTGGAAAACGTTGTTTATGAAGTATCCAATATCTCTCGTTGCATTTCTATAACATCCCTCAATCCCACTCCTTTTTTGAAATTGAAGAAGATCAGCTTTATTAAGGTGGATGAAAATGAAATACTCAGTATTATTGCATCCAATATTGGTATTGTGGAGAGTAACATTGTTTGTACAGAAGAATCCTTTTCTCAAGAACAGCTGGAAGAATTTTCAGAATACCTATCTGAAAACTACTACGATTGGCGTATTGATGACATACAAAAAGATCTTTTAAATAGTATCTTAACTCATGAGGACGAGTGCAAGAAACTTTTTCTAAAGGCGGTTGAAGATTGCAATAGAGATAGGATGTACATGGCTGGCCAGAAAAACATGCTCTTTTATCCGGAGTTTGTAAGAGACATAGATAGGTTAAAAAAGCTACTTTCTGTATTAGAGAGGAATAAAGACATACTGAAACTTTTAGAAAAGGTTACTAAAGATAAAAATCCGGCAATAATTATAGGGGAGGAAAATCCAGTGGAAGAATTGCGTTCAACATCAATAATTGCCGCTCCTTATCTTTTAGATGAAAATACAGTAGGTGTATTTTCAATTATTGGCCCATTGCGTATGGATTATGAAAGGAACATTCGCTTGGTTAGTGGAACTTCAAAAAGAATTAGTATGCTTTTGGATCGGAGGATATAATGGTAAAAGATGGCAATACAGAAGAACACCAGGAAGATAAAGAGGAGAAAAGGGATATAGAGAAAGAATTAGAAGAAATGAAAGATAAATACCTGAGATTGTTGGCGGAATTTGATAATTTTAAAAAGCGAGAGGAGAAAGAAAGAATACGACTATCAGATGTGGTAAAGGCAAATGTGATAAAGGATTTTTTACCCATTCTGGACGATTTACAAAAAGCGCTGGAAAACTCAAGACAGCATCAATCAAAGATTACAGAGGGCATTGAACTTGTTGTTAAGAAGTTTAATGATATTTTGAAAAATAAAGGAGTAAAGGAGATAAAGACACAGGGTGAGGTATTCAATCCTCATTATCATGAGGCGCTTCAGGTTCGGCAATCAGATGAATGCCCGCCAAATCTTATATTGGAAACATTGGAGAAAGGATATATGTATAAGGATATACTCATAAGACCAGCAAGGGTTGTAGTGAGCGCAGAAAAAGAAGGGATAGAAAAAAACGAGGGAGGTAAATAGGATGGCTAAGGTTTTAGGAATTGATTTGGGAACGACAAATTCCTGCATGTCAATTGTAGAAGGAGGAAAACCGAGGATAATACCCAATGCAGAAGGACAGAATACTACACCCTCTATTGTAGCGTTTACAGATAAGGGAGAAATGTTAGTGGGACAGGCTGCAAAGAGGCAAGCAGTTACCAATTCAAAGAGAACAATATTTTCTATAAAGAGATTGATCGGCAGAAGGTTTGAATCGAAAGAAGCTCAGCAGGCGAAGAAAGTCCTGCCGTATGAGATTGTTCCTGATCCCAATGGTGGTTGCCGTGTGAAGATTGAAAACAAGGAATACACACCACAGGAGATATCTGCATTTATACTTCAGAAGTTGAAGAAAGACGCGGAGGAATATCTGGGGGAAAAAATCACAGACGCAGTGATAACTGTGCCCGCATACTTTAACGACAGTCAGAGAAAGGCGACGAAGGATGCGGGAACAATTGCAGGACTGAATGTCCTGCGCATAATCAATGAACCTACAGCCTCATCCCTGGCTTTCGGTCTGGATAAGAAAAAAGAAGGCAAGATTGCTGTTTACGATTTGGGAGGAGGGACATTTGATATCAGCATATTAGAAATCGGAGAAGGTGTGTTCGAGGTTAAATCTACCAATGGAAATACCTATCTGGGAGGAGATGATTTTGATAGGAGATTGTTGGATTATGTTGCTGACGAGTTTTATAAACAAAATGGTATAGATTTGAGAAAAGACCCCATGGCTCTGCAAAGATTAAAAGAAGCTACAGAGAAGGCAAAGATTGAACTTTCGTCAAGCCTGGAAACAGAAATTAATCTTCCATTCATTACCGCTGATGCATCCGGTCCTAAACATTTAGTAATGAAGATAACCCGGGCAAAACTGGAAAGTCTGGTAGACGATTTGATTGAAAGCACCTTTGAGCCATGCAGATTGGCATTGGAAGATGCAAAATTAAAGCCTGAAGACATAGACTATGTAATATTAGTTGGCGGAATGACCAGAATGCCCAGGATTAGAGAGAGGGTGTCTGAATTTTTTGGCAAAGAAGCACGCAAAGATGTAAATCCCGATGAAGCTGTAGCATTGGGTGCAGGCATTCAGGCTGGTGTATTGAAAGGAGAGGTAAAGGATATTCTCTTATTGGATGTAACACCTCTTTCTTTGGGAATAGAGACATTGGGTGGCGTGATGACCACCATTATTCCCAGAAATACGACAATTCCTACCAGAAAAAGTCAGATATTCACCACGGCCGAGGATAATCAAACTGCTGTGACCATACATGTATTGCAGGGTGAAAGACCGATGGCGGCAGATAACCGCACATTGGGGAGATTTGAATTGCTGGGTATTCCACCTGCCCCCAGAGGCATACCACAAATTGAAGTAACCTTCGATATAGATGCTAATGGTATATTGAATGTTACAGCTAAGGATAAGGCAACAGGCAAGGAACAGGCAATCAGAATTACAGCCTCATCAGGATTGACGGAGGAAGAAATAGAGAGAATGAAGAAGGAAGCAGAAGCACATACAGAAGAGGACAGAAGAAAGAAAGAGTTGATAGAAGCAAGAAATAAGGCGGATAATGCGGTTTATTCCACCGAGAAGGCGCTGAGGGAATTAGGGGATAAAGTCAGTGAGGAAGAAAAAGCAAAAATTAAAGAAGCTATAGAGAAAACAAAAAAAGCGATGGAAGGAGAGGATAAAGAAGCAATAGAGAAAGCAACAAATGAGCTGTTTACAGTATCTCATCGTTTAGCAGAAGAAGCTTATAAAAAAGCACAGGCTTCTTCACAGGGAAAATCTGAAGAAAAACCCAAAGAAGAAGAAGTGGTGGAAGCAGAGGTAGAGGAGGAAAAGGAGAAATAGTAAATGAAGGATTACTACGCCATACTGGGTGTTTCAAGAGATGCCACAGAAGAAGATTTAAAGAGAGCTTATAGAAGATTGGCTATGAAGTACCATCCGGATAGAAATCCGGGTGATAGGGAGGCGGAGGAAAAATTTAAGGAAATCAGTGAGGCATATGCTGTTTTATCCGACCCTCAAAAGAGGGCGCAGTATGACCGGTTTGGGACAACGGAAGGATTTAGTACTGATTTTGATATAGGAGATATCTTTTCCAGAGTGTTTGGAGATTTCTTCGGTCATGAGGAGGATATATTTGGAGACTTCTTCGGCCATCGCAGAAAACAGAGAGAAAGTCACATAAGAAAAGAAGACATAAGAGTGCATCTCACCATAGATTTTATGGAAGCCTGTTTCGGAACGAAAAAAAAGATAAGGGTGCGTAGATCGGAGATATGTTCTCATTGCGGTGGCACGGGAGCCGAAATTGGCGGAATAGCGACCTGCCCTTTGTGTGGGGGAACAGGAGAGGTCAGCTACACTGCAGGCTTTATGTCCATAAGAAGAACCTGTCAGAGATGTGGGGGAACAGGTGAAATTATTACTAAAAAGTGCAAAGAATGCAAGGGTAAGGGATTTATCTATACTGACGGAGAATTGAGCGTTCATATTCCTGCAGGAGTAAATGATGGGGATGTCCTGCGGGTAAGAGGTAAGGGAAACAATGGTGGAGACCTGTATATCCATATAGGTGTTAAACCCCATAAACTGTTCAAGAGAGATGGCAAGAATATACATATCAAAATACCTATTTCTTTTGTTCAGGCTGCTCTGGGTGCAGAGATAGAGGTGCCCACCATTTATGGAGAGGAAAAACTCACCATTCCTCCCGGCACGCAAAATGGTGAAACATTCGTATTGAGAGGCAGAGGAATCAACGCCGGTAGTGTTGTGGGCAATGAGGTAGTGGAAGTATTTGTAGAAGTACCCAGAAAACTCAATAAAGAACAGAAAAGACTTCTGATTGAATTTGCCAATGCGGGAGGGAATGATGTATCAAAAGACTTTATCTCCAGAATAAAGAATCTGCTCTCCTAAATGTACAGATTTGTTATACCTCCTGCCGTTGGAGCAGCGATAGGATATGTCACCAACTATTTAGCTATAAAGATGCTGTTTCATCCCAAAAAGGCGTACTATATTGGAAAGATAAGATTACCATTCACTCCAGGTTTGATTCCAAAAAAAAGAGAGGAGCTTACAGAAAGCATCGCCACTTTAGTTTCTCAACAGCTGATTCAGGAAAAGGATATAATTAGAAATATATATGCCCGTAAAAATAAGGAAGCACTATACAAGCTGGGAGAGGAGTTTTTTCGGGAATTGGGAGAAAGACCTCTGAATGCATTTATTCACTTGGACCGAAGATGGTTAAGAATTTTAGAAGAAAATGTCGAGGTGGCAGGAAAAAGATTTGATGTATTCTTATATCAGGGAATCTCACGGGTAATAGACGATGTTTTTTGTTCTAAAGAGGAAATCTATAGCATTTTACCCCAGCATGTTAGGATAAATCTGCGTAAGTTTTCCGATAGATTTACGGAGGGTATTTTAGAAAGTCTAAGAAAAAGTCTGAAGAAAGAAAATACAAGGCAAGCGGTAAGTAAATATGCAACTGAAGCCATCTACAACTATGCACAGAGTTCCAATGTTATTGTTAAAACTATAGTGAATATGGTAACACCGCTCATTGAAGATAGTGACAGGCTTGCTGATGCTATCTTAAAAGGGGCCGATACCATACTGAGCAGTGAGGTAATAAGGAAAAACTCAAGAGATGCTGTGTTTTCTAAGATTGAAGAATTAATGAGAACAGAGGTTTCGGAAACCTATTCCTTGTTAGGTTATGAAAGTAAAGAGGAGATGAAAAAAATTGTAAAAAAACAGATACTTTCGATCATAAAAGATGATACAAATATAGATACATTTGTTAAACAGGGCCTGTCGCGTAAATTGTACGCTTATTTAAAGCTGATTATAAGAAAAACAAGATTGAAAGATATATGGGAATTCATGGATTTTAATACCACCGAGCTTTCTCATAGTGTGGTGAGAAATATTCTCTATTTTTTAAAAACGCAGGCCGGAAGCATTGCGTTTGACATAAAAAGTATTGTTTTAAGAAAGATAAACAGTTTAAATATAGATGGAGTGGAGGATATCACACTAAGGGTAAGCAAAGACCAGTTCAGGTATATTGAAATATTCGGTGGAATACTGGGCGGGCTTATAGGTTTAGCTCAAGTTGTTTTGACCCAGTTCATCTTCTAATAAGCAGTGGATAACACATCTTTTAAACAATGTTTCTGACTCTTCTATAAGAGAATTTGAAGGGTTGCAGGTATAAGGTGTTTCAATAATGAATGTTTCTTTATCTGTCTTTACATGAAATTCTATAGGAACTGAACCTTTATGGTTGCTCACAATCTGTTTGAGTTTACGAATGTGTGTTTTTTCTACTTCGGTGGCATTGAGATTTACAACAATCTTCTTGATAGAGGCACCTATATTGTTCAAAGGCCACAACCTATGAGCGATTATACCTGTATCGTTTCCCGTTTTATCTATCTCGCCCTGCAGAATATACGGTTCACCGGATTCTACAATGGTATGATATTTTGCATACTGTGAAGAAAAGAGAATAACCTTTATTATTCCTTTCAAATCCTGCATCTTTAGCCAGGCCATATTTTTTTTGTTTGCCAACCGTTTTTTTCTCATCTCTTGAGTTATGCCTGCTATGGTTAGAACTTTTCCTGCAGGTAGGTTTTTTATCTTTTCTGTATCTGCTGTTATGATGGAGTTTATCAACGCCTTATAATCCTCTAAGGGATTTTCTGTAATATAGATACCCAGCAATTCCTTTTCATACCTGAGCATTTCAGATTTGCTTAATTTTACATCTTTTACAGGTGCTACAACAGGTTCTGGAGTCCCGAACAGTGTCTTTGATGTACCCTTCTGTACCACCTGCGAATACGCATCTATATTGGAAAGGAGTTCTTTCCTGTTTGTGCCTAAGGAATCAAAACATCCAACTTTTATCAGGCTTTCCACAACCTTTTTGTTTACCTTTCCCACATTTACTCTTCTTAGGAAACCAGAGAAAGAGGTAAATTTCCCTTTTTTTCTTTCCTTCAGTATTTCTGCAGCCGCGGCGGTACCAACATTTTTTATTGCTTCCAGTCCAAAGCGGATGGATGTTCTACCATTTATTCTTACCACTTTAAAATTTATATCACTTTCATTTATATCAGGAGGTAAAACATTTATGGACATATCTCTGCAGTCTTCTATGTATTTTGCCCTTGACTCGTTATCCTTTTCTGCGGTCATCAGAGCCGCCATCAGTTCTGCAGGAAAATGTGCCTTTAAATATGCTGTTTGGTATGCGATGTATGCATAGGCGGCACTGTGTGACTTATTGAAACCATAGCCGGCAAAATACTCAATGAGTTCGAATATCTCTTCTGCCTTTTTTTTCTCAAAGCCTCTTTCTACCGCTCTTTTTACGAATACTTCTCTTTGCTGTTTCATTGTATTTTTTTCTTTCTTTCCCATTGCCCTGCGCAATATGTCCGCCTCTCCAAGACTGTAACCGGCAAGTCTTTCTGCAATCTGCATTACCTGTTCTTGATAGAGGATCACACCGTATGTCTTTTCCAGTATCTCCTTCAGCTCAGGCACCGGATACTCTATCTTTTTTAAACCATGTTTCCTTTCAATGAAATCCTTTATCATCCCGCTACCAAGAGGTCCCGGCCTATATAAGGCGATCAGGGCTATAATGTCTTCAAATTGAGTTGGTTTTAGCTCTTTTATTAAATTCTTCATGCCCTCCGATTCTAATTGAAATATACCCTCGGTTTTTCCTTCCTGCAGAAGTTTATAGGTTTTTTCATCGTCCAATGGAATGCTGTTTATATCAATACCTGCCATACGAGCGGTAATATCTATAATGGTCAAGTTCTTTAACCCTAAAAAATCGAATTTAATCAGCCCTACATCTTCTAAGTACTTCTTTGAATATTGTGTTACTATCGTTTCTTCGCCTGCAGGCTTGTAGAGGGGGCTTTTTTCATAGATGGGTTTGGTAGAGATAACTACGCCGGCGGCATGGGTGGAGGCGTGCCTTTTAACCCCTTCCAGAACACTGGAAAATTCAAATAACTTTTTTATACGTTCATCTTGTTGTATTAACTTTCCAAGTTCCGGTACTGTGGATATCGCTTTTTCTATGGTTATGTCTAAGTCGTTGGGAATAAGTTTTGCCAACCTGTCGGCTTCTTTATAAGGAAAGTTCAGCGCTCGTGCTACATCTCTTACCACTGCTTTTGCCGCCATCGTACCAAATGTTATGACCTGAGCCACATTGAGCCTTCCATATTTATCTGTTACATAATCTATTACTTCCTGTCTTTTATTCATACAGAAATCCACATCTATATCGGGCATGCTTATTCTCTCGGGATTTAAAAACCGTTCAAAGAGCAAACCATACTTCAAAGGATCGATATTTGTTATACCCAGTAAATAGCAGATCAGCGAACCTGCAGCTGAGCCCCTGCCTGGACCTACGGGTATGTCCTTTTTCTTCGCATGGCTTACAAAATCCCATACGATAAGGAGATAACCGCAAAAGTTCATCTTCTTTATTACAGAAAACTCATAATTCAATCTCTCTACATAGGATGAATGCAATTTTTTATCTATCTTTTTTAATTTCCTTTCCAGGTTTTCCCAGGCACGAGCATACAGAAATTTGCAATCTTCTTCAGCATTTTTGAAAAATACAGGAGACTCTATCTTCCCTAATTCTATTTCCAGGTTGCACCTTTGAGCCACTGCATATGTATTTTCCACTGCTTCTTTCAGGTCTTTGAATCTATCATACATTTCTTCCTGGGTTTTGAAGTAAAATTCATCGGAATCCATTTTCATCCTGTCTTTATCACTAACCTTTTTGGCAGTTTGAATGCACAACAGAACATCGTGAGCGGCCGCATGTTCTCTATTTAAATAATGACAATCATTGGTAGCAATAAGCGGTGTGTTTGTTTCCGAGGATAATTTGATGATATCCTTCTCTATCTGTTCTTCTTCCTTTAGACCATGACGCATTATCTCCAGAAAAAAGTTATCTTTTCCGAGGATGGATTTGTATTCTTCCACTGCGCGTTTTGCCATATCAAAATTGTGGTTCAGCAGATGCCTTTGAACCTCTCCTTTCAAACAACCAGAACCAGCAATAATTCCATTACCGTATTTTTCCAAGAGTTTCTTATCTATACGCGGCTTATAATAAAAACCTTCAAGGTAGCTGATGGAGGAAAGCTTCATTAAATTTTTATAGCCTTCGCTGTTTTCCGCCCACAGGGTGAGATGGCAGTTGTCTTTATCCGTTTTGTTGTATAGATCTTTAGCCACATATGCTTCAATGCCGATTATGGGTTTTATACCTGAGACTTTAGCGGTTTTATAGAACTCTATAGCTCCGAACATATTTCCATGGTCAGTAATGGCCACTGCTTTCATATTGTCTTTTTTTGCCTTTTCAAGCATCTGTTTGATCTTTATTGCTCCATCAAGGAGACTGTATTCTGTATGGTTATGCAGGTGCACAAACATCTCGACATTCCTTAATAATCTTAAACAGCTCATTAACATTGTTTACAGGGATAACATTGGTCTCCTTGGTAGAAGGAGAAAAAATATTTTTAAATCCTAATCTTCGTGCTTCCTCTATTCTCTTCTTTAAAAATTGAATCTTTCTTATCCTTCCTCCTAAATCTAATTCACCAAGGAAAACGGAGTTATCATTTAGGGGGAGCTCTTCCATGCTGGATATAATTGCGGCAGCCAGCGCCATATCACCGGTTGTATCTGTAATCTTCAATCCACCTGCAACATTTACAAATACATCAAGCATATACACAGGTAGCTTCATACGCTTCTCCAGAACAGCTAAGATAATATACAACCTGTTTATATCGAAACCGGCGCATGTCCTTCTGGGTATTCCAAACGGTGTTTTTTTAGTCAAAACCTGTATTTCTGCCACCAAGGCTTGATTTCCTGCCATGACGATAGTGAGTGCTCTTCCGTCTACGGGACGAGATGGATGGTAGAAAAGCAAAGCGGGATCATCCACAATTTTTAAGCCATTATCTGTCATTTCTAAGATGACCGCCTTGGAAGCTTTACCGAACCTGTTTTTTTCACCTCTCAGGATGCGAAGGTCGCCTTCTTTTTCTTCTTCCATGTAAAATACAGCATCTACCATATGCTCGATAACCTTTGGCCCAGCGATGACTCCCTCTTTTGTCACATGACCGGTAATAATAGTTGAGATGTTTTTTTTCTTTGCCAATTCAACAAATTTAAATGCAGATGCTTTTACTTGATTAATGCTGCCCACCAGTCCCTCGCTGTCCTGAGATTTAACCGCCTGAATGGAATCTACAATAACTATCTGGGGGTTCTCTCGGGATAATCTATCGATAATACTATCTATGTCATTTGCAGGTATCACCTTAATCTTCTGGGGATAAATGTTTAACCTTTTTGCTCTTAAAGAGAGTTGCCCAATTGATTCTTCTGCGCTTACATATATAATATTGTGTTTCTCGGAGAGCTTCGATGCCATTTGAAGCAGTAGTGTAGATTTTCCTACTCCTGGTGGACCACCCAAAAGCACAACAGCCCCTTGCGCTAAACCACCACCGAGAAGATCATCTATTGCCTTTTCGCCGGTTTGATAGAATAAGGGTGGCTTAACATCCAGCAAGAGACTGCTTATTACTGCTTCTTCTGATCTTATTTTTCCTTGTTGCTCCTTATATTCTTTACAGGTGCCCCATTCCTTGCAAGCAGGACATCTGCCAAACCACTTTCCCGATGTGTAACCACAATTCGTGCATACATAAACCTTTTTTTCCTTCACCGAATACAATATAACAGATTTTTTCATTTTAAAAAAGTGAAACATAAATATAATGGTTTTAAATTTTACGGAATAGGCTGTAAAGAAGGAGATAGAAGCCTACTGGTATAGTTTGGAGAATAGTGTTTTGTTTTTTAAAATATTATTGACCAGGATATTTCATTTTGTATAATCTGGGTGCATGATGTTATGCGAGGGTAAGGTAGGAAGGGCATACAAGATTATCGGCATAGAGGGTGGCCGTGGTGTAAAGGGTAGACTAATGCATCTGGGCATTATACCAAACAGCATTATAAGGATCAAAAGAGCTGCTCCGCTTCATGGACCTCTTATGCTCAGCGTGAATGGTATTGATTTGCTTATTGGTAGAGGCATTGCAAAAAAGATAGTAGTTGAGGAAGTTTAGAGGACTATTTGAGGATAGCTCTTATTGGTCAGCCTAACTCTGGTAAGAGTACTCTCTTCAACCAGGTTGCAGGGTACAGGAGTTTTTCTGCCAATTTTCCCGGAGCAACGGTTAAATACACCGTAGGTAAAACATATATAGAAGATGAACTGGTAGAAATTGTGGATTTGCCCGGTGCTTACTCCATTAGCTGGTATGATGATGCTGAGAAAGAAGCGATTAAAGCGCTGTTTTCAATGAACATTGATGTGATTATTAATATTGTTGATGCTTCAACGCTCATAAGAAGTCTTGAATTAACCTGGGAACTTATCTCTATTAATAAACCTATGGTTATGGCACTCAATATGATGGATGAGGCTAAAAGGAAAGGCATTCATATAAATGTGAATAAACTCTCTGAGGTTTTAGGTATAAAAATTGTGCCTCTCATTGCCAGCAAGGGTAAGGGCGTAAAAGAATTAATGGTGGAAGCTAAAAGAGCACAACCACCGCTAAAAACAAATGTATATTCTCGGGAGATAGAGGCAGAGATTCACAAAGTTGAGGAGTGCATAGAAAAACATGTTAAAAGTGTAGATATGCCGGTCAGAACAGTTGCAATTAAAGCGCTGGAAGGTTTTAAGTCTTGCCTTGACATGGTTTTAAATACTCCCTGTGGCGATATTCTAAAGAATGCGAGGCGAAAACTGAAAGATGGTGTAGAGATAGAAAGAGAAAGACATGCCGGATGCATGAATATATTTGAACAATGTGCGAAAGTTTCAAGGATAGAGAAAAAAGCCACAGAAGATATATTGGACTCTGTTTTAATGCACCCCGTCTTTGGATACCTGTTTGTGATTTTGATATTTTTAACTACATTTTACATTGTATTCAAGGGTGGTTCTTTATTTGAAGGTTTAATAGTCTCAGCGTTTGATAGTGTAAACTCTTATATTGAGAGCTCAATACCATTTCCCTTGCTGTCCAAAGTAGCCGGAGCTGTAATTGGAGGGGTAGGGGCAGCGATGGGTATAGCCTTGCCATATCTTATACCTTTTTTCATTATAATGTCGGTTTTGGAAGATACAGGCTACCTGCCAAGAATTGCCTATCTGATGGATTCAATAATGCATATATTGGGTGTTCATGGCACCAGTGTTATACCTTTTGTATTGGGATACGGTTGTAGTGTGCCTGCGGTTATGGCAACAAGAACCTTAAGGAGTAAGAAAGAAAAGGTAATATCTGCATTTTTGGTAACACTTATTCCGTGTTCAGCAAGAACGGTTGTAATAATGGGTCTTGTAGGATATTTTATGGGACCTGTCTATGCAATACTCCTCTACGGACTCAACCTTGTCGTTGTGGCTGTATTAGGTGCGAGTTTAAAAAAATTCTTACCGGGAATCAGTCCTGAGATAATGTTTGATATACCTCCATATAGAATGCCAACTGTAAAAACTGTTATCATAAAGACCTGGTATAGACTTAAAGACTTCATTTATCTTGCAGTCCCTTTACTTATAGCAGGAAGTGTTATCTTAGCTCTCATTTCATATTGTAAATTAGACCCGTACATAAATAGCGTGTTTTCGCCGGTTATATGGGGATTGCTGGGACTTCCTGTATCCTTGGGCATTGTTTTAATCTTTGGTGTTATGAAAAAAGAGCTGACACTCATGATGCTTTATCAGGCTCTTTCGCTTCCCACTTTTTCAATGGTAAAGGATGTTATGAGTCCAGAGCAGATGATGGTATTTACGGTATTCGTTATATTTTATGTGCCCTGTTTCGCCACCATTTCAGCTTTATGGAAGGAAGTGGGGATTAAGAATGCCATATTTATTACAACTGGAACCCTTGTTCTTGCCATTATCTTATCATTTTTGGCAAGAGTAATCTTTCAAATTTTATAACCTTATTTTACTATCGGTGATGCATCAGGATTAAAAGGATTTATTCTTACCGCCAGAGAATATAGATAAGGATAATGATTTTTCAGATGTTTCATATATCTCAGCCATTCACAGATTAGTAAAACATACGCCCTTTTCATGTCACCGGATATATGTTCATAATCGGCAGCAGGTAGGTGTTTCAGGTTCTTTCTTTTCTCCAGCTCATCGGTTAGGTGAAACACTGCCCAGAGGAGATCTGTAAAAGATTCATGCTCCAGCAGATTGGGATTTTCCAAGAGTCTTAATAGAAAGCCTCTTTTTTTCACAAGAAAATCGCGTAAGGGTTCCAAATCACTTCTGCGGCTATCAATTTTAAAATCACATTTTTTGGTTAGTTTCACAGCATTGGCAAAATCTTTATCCGACCAATTGTTGGTCATGATAAGTTTTTTTCTGATTTTATCAAAAGAGAGATCAAACTTGAAAAGATGACTTAAAAGCTCCGTGCCCACCTCATCACAAAAGCCTGCAGTGAGCATATTCATCTTTTCCAGCAGATCTTTCTTTTTAATGGTACTGAGCAGTTGACCTATAACAACTGTAATCAGCAGCACAGAAATGGGAAGAAAAGCCAGCTGTGCCACTAAAAGCCTTGAAATAAAGCGAGGTTCTCTGAAAATTACATAATGAATGATATATAAAATTATAGATATTACAATTAAAAATAAACACAGGCAGATTAATTTTCGCTTCATATTCTATTTTCACCTGCTGTAGATTTTAAATTTTCTCATAGTTCCAATTATACGCCAATAACAATCCATACTCCCTCCCATAAAAATTTAAAGACTCTTATGACGATTTATTTTTTCACCCATAGCCCATGGATATTACACATTTCTCTTGCCAGCACTTCTCTGCCTTCCGGCACTTCAAATACAGCTTCAGGAACATCGCCTGGACTTAAATATTTTCTATGAACCATTCCATCCACAATAATCTCTATCCACTCAATATAGTGCTTTTCTTCCATCGGGTGTAAGGCATTTTCTCCGATTTTGATCATGTACTTATTACCCTCTCTTTTTATGAACGGAACATGTTTCTCTGTAGATGTATCTGCAGTTTGCTCTTTCAATAGTTCCATGGGTTTGTTGCAACAAACAAGTTGTCCCACTCCTTCATGCAAAACCTCAACTATGTTTCCGCAAATGTTACACTTGTAAACCCGTGATCTCTTTGTCATCTTTATGTCTCCTTACTTTATTTTTTTATGGCACAACCACCAGTCAAGACATTCAAATTCTCCTTTTTCGTCCTTTTAAATCTTTCTTGCGCCTACGCCCACAAAGGTGCTCTATTTTTTCTTTTTCCTTTATCTCCTCCTTTCTTCTAGGTCTTCCAATATAGCCTCAAGGTCTTCTTCGTGCTCTACCTCATCTTCAAGAATCTCTTCTGCCATGCGATAGGTAACAGTATCTTTATCTCTGGTGAAAGCCAGCAGTTTATTGTATGCTTCAATTGCACACCGTTCACCCTTTATGTTTTGTTTGAGCAGATTTTCTACATGAGGATCTTCTGGTGCATCATAGCCGCAATTGGTCATTTTATACCAATCCTCGGGTTTCAGAATGGGTACACCGCCAAGCTGGATTATCCTCTCGGCAAGCATACCGGCATGCTTCAACTCGTCCCCTGCGTGTTCCTCAAGTTCTGCAACTACCTGTCTCCTCATATTACCTTTTGCCACTTTTGCTCCTAACCAATATTGATAATAAGCCAGCCATTCATCTGCAAATGCCTTGTTGAGTAACTCTATGAGTTTATCCACATCCAAACCCACAATTTCTCTTCCTTTTGTTCCCATCTTTTACCTCCTATGTTTTAAATGTTTTTCTTTCTTTGAACTCTTCCTGCTTTCCTCTATTCCACTGACCTGTAGGACGCAGGTATCCTACGCTTCTGGAAAATATCTCACACGGCGTGCCTTTCACCTCTTTCAGTTTTTCTTCCAATTTCCTAATTTTCTCCAGAATTTCCTCTTCACTCATCTTTTTCATTAGCTTTTTCCTCCTTCAAACATTTAGAACAAATGCCCAAAATATAAGGTTTAACCTCTTCAATTCTATGTCCATCTATCATTTTTTTTCCTACAAGAGGACATCCTTCAACATCAATATCGCAGATACGACCGCATCTGCGACAAAGAAAATGGTGATGAGGTTTGGTTTCATAGTCAAAGTGAGATTTCCCCTTTTCTATGGTTATCTCTTGGATAAGATTGTGATTTTTAAAAAGTTGCAAAGTGTTATAAATAGTGGCTTCTGAGATTGTAGGGAATCTTTTCTTCAAATCCTGATAGATTTCTTCCGCTGTGGGATGAGTGGGGTTATTATAAAGGTATTCTAAAACTGCATAACGTTGTATAGTTACTGCAACACCTTTATTTTTGAGCAAATCTATTTTTTCTTTCAGCTTCATAAAAATAAATATAATATTAGAATTATTATAAATCAAGAATAAAAAATGATTTAGATATGAATTTAACTGCCCATCTTT
>JAGGSF010000115.1 GCA_021159235.1 Deltaproteobacteria bacterium
TTTCTAAGAATGCCTATAAAGACAAAAGAAAAGATAAAAATATTTCTTTATCTTAATCCGTCTTTATCATAGAAATCCCGAGGCTTAAAATATTTAGCCTCTGGATTACCTCGGGATTTTACAGATTAGGAAAGAAAAAAATTTATTTTATTATTCTTTATCCGTAGTAATCTAGGTAATCCTGAGGCAAAAAAAAGAATATTAGCCACAGGATTTCCTCGGGATTGGACGGATTAGGAAAGAAAATTATTTATATTTCTTTATCTTAATCCGTCTTTATCATAGAAATCCAGAAGCTGAAGAAAAGAATTTAGCCTCAGGATTACTCTAAGTTTCTATTAAACGCATTTCTTTTCATCTGCTACTTTTTCCCATGCAAGCTCTCGTTCCTTTTCAAAGGGAAGGCTCTTTTTGACATATTTTTTTAAAATTCCGCCTACATCTCTTACTGGTTCAATAACAACTTTTCCTTCTATTACCTTAAATTCAATCAAATTTGTTCCTAAAAGTTCTTCTTTACTCCTAATCAAGCTCTTACTTTTTATTATAAGTAAGAAATAAAAAGTTAAGCAAAGCAAAGCTTTGTCTTGACAAACAGCTTTAGCTGTTTGCAAGCAAACAACTTTGTTGTTTGTCTTGACAATCGCTTCTTTTTTTCGTATGGTGGGTATAAGTGGGAGAAAGTGGGAAATGTTTCGTGGGAGATATGAACATACGATAGATGAGAAAGGAAGGGTCAATATTCCCACCAGATTTAAGAAGGAGATACCAAAAGGAAGTGTGGTTATACTCACCTTTTTTGATAGATGTATTTACTGTTACCCTTTAGAGCAGTGGAAAAAGATAGAGGATAAGGCGGGCAACCTTCCTATAACCAGTCAGGCGGCGCGCAGGTTTAAAAGGATATTCTTTTCAGCGGCAATAGATGTTCAGGTTGATTCTCACAGACGCATCCTTATTCCACCTTTGTTGAGAAATGATGCGGGTATAGAGAAGGAGGTGGTGTTCATCGGTAATCTGGACCATGTGGAATTGTGGGCAAAGGAACGCTGGTATGAAGAAATTAAAGAATTGAGGAAAAACGAAGAAAAGATAATGGAGGAGCTTTCCAAATTGGGAATCTTTTAAAAACCCACATGCCGGTAATGGTTGAGGAGGTGATGGATATTCTTCGGCCGGAGAGCGGAAACATATATGTAGATGCGACCATTGGATATGGAGGGCATGCGGTGCGTATCCTGGAACTTTCTGCTCCCGATGGTGTGGTGGTGGGCATAGACAAAGACGAGGAGGCTATAGAGTGGGTGAAAAGAAAAGTCAAGCCACAATGGGGAGAGAGGCTGATTGTGAAACATGGAGACTTTTCAAATATGGGTCAGATGCTTCATGAAGAAGGAATAACAGAAGTGGATGGAATTTTGATGGATCTGGGCATGTCTTCCAAACAGATAGAGGATGTGGAGAGAGGGTTTAGTTTTAAAGATGATGGACCACTGGATATGCGGATGGATAGAAGAAGCGCTCTTACTGCAGCCGAAATTGTGAATAGATGGAGTGAAGAGGATATAGCGGATATCTTGAGAACATACGGGGAAGAGCGTTTTGCGAGGCAGATTGCCAGAGGTATTTCAGATTACAGAAAAAAGAAGGAGATTACGACCACAAAACAACTGGCGGAAATTGTAAAAAAATCCATACCACATAAGTTCTGGGGGAAAATACATCCTGCAACCCGCACCTTTCTGGCCTTGCGTATTGTGGTAAATGACGAGATGAAAAATCTTGAAAGGGGATTGGAAGAAGGAATAAATCTTTTAAAAAGCGGAAAAAGGTTGTGTGTTATTTCTTTTCATTCCTTGGAAGACAGGATTGTAAAACAAACCTTTAAAAAGAGTCTTGATGAAGGCATCGCAAAAGCAATATCAAAAAAGCCCATTTTACCCGGAAAAGAAGAAATAATGAAAAACAGAAGGGCGAGAAGTGCAAAGCTGAGATGGTTAGAAAAAGATAGGAGGATAAAATGACTGACTATGCTTCATTGTTAGGAAGGGAATTGGTTTGTGAAGATATAAAACAACAAAAACCCATCCATTTTCCACTTTTCTATCTGTGTATTGCATTCTTGATTTTTGCTATCCTGTCCATAGGTTTTTATCAAAACATGAGGATAAGAACTCTAAAGTGGGAGATTACGAATATCACATCCCTCATTAAAAACAGAGATGCTACCCTGGCTCTTCTTAAATCCGAATATGCAAAGAAAAACTCACATGTAATTGTTCTTTCCAGACTGAATAAACTGGGCATGAAGCCCGGGAATGTGCAAATTATCTACCGATGAGAAGGAAGCGGCTTGGATTTTTGGTCATTTTCATAGGTTGTTTCTTTGCGCTTTTTCTATTTAAGGCAGGATACGAACAGATTGCAAATTACAGAAAAAATAACCAGTTATGGAAAAAGAGACTGGTTCGCGTTGTTAAGGTTAGGGGGAAAAGAGGGAAGATTTTTGATGCTAAAGGAAAAGTGCTGGCGTTTAACATTCCTTCTTATTCTGTGTTTGCAGACCCACTTATCTTCAGTGCGGATGAAGAAAATTTGAGTTTACTTTCCCGGGCTCTTGGAACAGACAGGAAAAAACTCCTTTCAAAGCTAAGGTCAAATAAAAGATTTGTGTGGTTGAAGAGAAATGTAACAGATGAAACACTGAAGAAACTAAGGACACTGAATATCAGGGGAGTGGGAGTAGTTGAAGGATACAGACGATTTTATCCGGAAGGCAGCGTTGCTTCTCATATCATAGGATTTTGCGATGTGGATAATGAAGGATTGGAGGGAATAGAAAGAAAGTACAACTCCTACCTTCGTCCAGAATGTCTGCATGTAAAAGCGCTTATGGGAATGGGTGGTATTCTGTCCAGAAAGGACGATTTTTATAATACTATGGATGGCGCGGATGTGTTTCTCACTATAGATGAGAATGTGCAGTCTTTCGTCCGGCAGACTTTAAGAAGGGCAGTGGAAGAAAACAGGGCGAAAAAGGCCATATGTATAGTTATGAGACCAGAGGGTGCAATTACAGCTTGCAGCATCTATCCCGATTTTGACTTGAATTTGTATGGTGCTTATCCATACAGTATAAAGAGAAACAGTGCATTCTTGGATGTGTGGGAACCGGGTTCTATATTCAAAATAGTTACATTGGGTGCAGCTATAGATACAGATAAGGCAAAGAGGAAAAAAAGCTATGTGTGTGGAAGTATGAAAATGGGCAAATATACAATACATGATGTTCACAGATATGATAAACTGAGTTTTGACGATGTTTTTGTCAAATCCAGTAATGTGGGAGCAGCTAAGGTAATGTTTGAGTTGGGCAAAGAAAAATTTCACGATTACATTACCAGATTTGGTTTTGGCAGGAAAACAGGTATAGATTTTCCGGGTGAAGCTAAGGGATTGGTAAGAGATATTACCTCCTGTTCTGACCTCAATCTGGCAAACATGGCTTTTGGTCAGGGTATTGGTGTAACGGCAATTCAGCTCTGTTCGGCATTTTGCACCATAGCCAACGGTGGTTTCAAGATAAAACCTTATCTGGTAGAAAAGGTAATTTCACCGGAGGGAACTGTTTTATATGAAGCTCACAGAAAAAAAGAGAGAGTTTTAAAGCCAGACACAGTAAAGATAGTAAAAGAGATACTGGAAAAGGTGGTAGAAGAAGGAACAGGTGAAAGGGCGAGGATTCCCGGTTTCAGGGTGGCGGGAAAAACGGGAACAGCACAGATTCCGGGAAAGGGAGGATACAGAAGAAAGGTTATTTCATCCTTCGCCGGTTTTTTCCCGGTAGAAAACCCTCAATTTGTTATCCTCGTTTCTTTCTTTGAACCTGAGGTAAAGCCCGGTTATGGTGGCGTAATAGCTGCACCGGTATTCAGGACTATTGCCCGGATGTTGATAGGCTACGAAGGAATTTCCAGAGAATGAAACTAAGGAAACTACTTCAGGGAATTAAATACAAAAAGGCTGTGTTTATTGATGAAGAAAAAGAGATAGAGCACATTTGCTACAATTCCAGGAACATCAAAAAAGGGGATATTTTTGTTGCCATAAAGGGATTTAAAAATGATGGGAATGCGTTTATTCCCGAGGCTTTAAAAAATGGAGCTTATGCAGTCGTTACAGAAAACTGCTACCGGTGTGATTTTCCCTGCATAGAAGTGGAGGATGCAAGAAGGGCTTTATCCCGACTCTCTGCAAATTATTTTTCTCATCCTTCAAAGAAGTTGAATGTTGTAGGTATTACCGGCACAAACGGCAAAACAACGACGAGCTTTCTGGTAGTTTCCATGTTTAAACAGATAGCTAAAGCAGGCCTCATCGGCACAACAGGGTATTTTTACGATGGAATAAGAAAAGAAGCACCCGTAACTACACCAGAATCCTTAGACCTGCAGAGGTTACTTTACGACATGCTCAAAAGAGGGATAAGTTATGTTTCCATGGAGGCCTCTGCACACGGTATAACACTTCACCGGTTGCAGGATGTAGAATTCAGGGTGAAAGTATTTACCAATATCTCTCAAGACCACTTAGATTTTTATAAATCTATGGAAGACTATGCACGGGCAAAGCTCTCCTTTTTTGATAGAGAAACAAAGGCAGTGGTGAATATGGACGACAGATGGGGAAGGGAGATAGAAAAGAGAACAGATGTTACAACCTACGGTTTTGACAGGCGATGTGATATACATCCTGTTTCTTTTGTATCTGATATTCATGGTATTAAGGCAGATATCCTTACTCCTCTGGGGAAAATCTCTATAAACAGTCCGCTGGTTGGAGATTATAATCTGTATAACATAATGGCATGCATCGGTGTGGGTTTATGTATGGACATAGAACCTGAGGTAATAGCGAAGGGCATCGCTGATCTGGATGGTGTTCCGGGGAGGATGGAACATCTCTTTTCAAAGGGTGTGGATTTCTTCATTGATTACGCTCATACACCGGATGCCTTAAAAAATGCTCTTTCTGCACTAAAAAAGATAAAGAAAAATAGACTCATCGTTGTCTTTGGTGCAGGAGGAAATAGAGACAGGGAAAAAAGACCTATAATGGGGAAGGTTGCATCTGAGCTTTCCGATTTAATTGTTCTTACCTCTGATAATCCAAGAGATGAAGAGCCGCAGGCAATTATCAACGATATAATGTGTGGGATAGAGGACAGAAAAAAGGCCATAGTGGAACCAGATAGAGAGAATGCAATAAAAATAGTGGTAGATATGGCAAGAGAAGGAGATGCTGTCCTTATTGCGGGCAAGGGTCATGAAACATATCAGATCATCGGTAAGAAGAAAGATCTCTTTAACGATAAAGAAAAATTGAAGGAAGTTTTATATGACCGTCTCTGAGATTGCCAGAATAGCAAATGGCAGGATGCTGAATGTAAAATATGATTTGCCTGTAAGAGGGATAAAGATTGATTCACGTAATGTAGAAAAAGGTGACCTATTTATTGCTTTAAAGGGAAAGTATAAAGACGGACACGATTTTATTCCACAGGCTATAGAGAGAGGGGCAAGAGTTGTAATCTCTGAAAAACCCATGGAAGGTATACCCTGTATAGAGGTGGAAAATTCATACATCGCTTTGATGAAACTGGCTAATTTTAATAGAATTCAGTTCAACATCCCTGTAATAGCTGTTTGTGGCAGCACAGGTAAAACCACAACCAAGGAACTTATCTATTCCATCTTGAAGTATCACCTGGGTGATGTGCATAAAAACTTTCTTACTGAAAATAATGTTGTTGGTGTGTGCAAGACATTGCTGGGATTAAAAGACTATCATAAAGCACTGGTTGTAGAGCTGGGTAGCAATGCACCAGGCGAGATTGAGATGCTTTCTCGTATTGTGAGACCCACTCATGCATTGATCACCAATGTCAAAAGGGTGCATCTGGAAGGTTTTGGCGACATAGATGGTGTAGCAAAGGAAAAACTCTCCGTTTTAAACTCACTGGGAAGTAAGGATACATTTATATGGAATGTTGATGATGATAATATGGCTCGGTATATAGCAGAAAGCTCCATAAATTTTAAAGGAAAAATAGTAACTTTTGGAAGGAAGAATGCAGATTTTATACTCCTTTCTGTGAAAGGTTCAACTATTCTGGTAAAACATAAAGTATGGGGCATAAAGGAATTTACCCTCCCTGTGAAGGGTTCTTTCAATGCGATGAATGCACTTGCAGCCATCGCTACTGCATCCTGTGTATGCAAGCTTTCTCCCTATCTGGTGCAAAGAGCCTTTTCTTCCTTTAACGGGTTGCCACTGAGGATGGAAGAAAGAATGTTTCACGATACGAAATTTTACTTAGATTGTTACAACTCAAATCCTGATGCGGTAAAAGCAGCGGTTGATTCTATCTGTGATATGGAAAAAGAGCTCATCGTGGTGCTGGGGGACATGATGGAACTGGGAGAAAAAGGTTTTTCCATTTATCGAGAGGTGGGCAGTTACCTGGCTAAGAAAAAAAACATTCGTTTCTTTATAGGCTTTGGCAATGATATGAAGTATGCGGTAGAAGAATTTAAAAAATACAGGAAGGATGCAGTTTTTTTTGATGAACTTAAAGAGGTTGCTGAATTTCTGATTACAGAAAATAAGATGCGGATACCTGTTCTTGTGAAGGGATCACGGGCAATGCATATGGAAAAAATATTAGAAATGATGAATTAAAAATGTTTATGTCCGATGTAATTTTGCGTGTTTTTTTTGCCATGGTTTTTGCTTTAGCGTTTGGTTTTATCTTCATACATTATTTTATTCTCTTAGCCAGGAAAATGGGTTTGGGTCAAAGTGTTAGGTTAGATGGACCGAAGAGGCATCTTCCAAAAGAAGGAATACCTACCGCAGCAGGTCTGGTTATATGGTCCGGTGTGATACTGTCTGCTTGTCTGTGGGCAAACCTTAAGGATACATTTGTGCAGATTGCACTGTGGGTTATTCTCTCTTTTGGTTGCATAGGATTTGTGGATGATGTTTTAAAGATAAAAAGGGGAGAAGGAAGGGGATTTTCCATAAGGAATAAGCTACTGTTACAGGGGGTTGTTGCTTTAGCTACTGCGGGGTGGATTTATATTGCAACCAATGGTTCAAGTAATCTGCATATTCCCGTTGCAGGATGCGATCTTGATTTAGGTCTCTTCTATATTTTGTTTGCTGCGGCAGTTATTTTTTTCTTTTCCAATGCTGTGAACCTGACTGACGGTTTAGATGGTATGGTTACAGTTCCCTCTCTTTGCACCATGCTGGTACTTTTGCTCTTTTGTTATATAGGGCAGGTAGGGGAACTTATGGTTGTTTTAGGTGCTGCATCTGGTTCGCTTATTGCTTTTTTATGGTATAATTGCTACCCGGCACGGGTTTTTATGGGAGATACAGGCTCTCTCCCCTTAGGAGCGCTCTTGGGAATGTCAGCCCTGGCTGTTAAACAGGAAATTTTGTTTTTTATCGCCGGCGGGTTGTTTATATTGGAAGCACTATCCGTTTTTCTTCAGATTTTTAGCTTTAGATTGAGAGAAAAGAGGATCTTTAAAATGGCGCCTCTGCATCATCACTATGAGCTTAAAGGATGGCCTGAACCGATGGTAGTAGTGAAATTCTGGATTATATCTATAATACTGGCTGCTGTTTCTGTAGGTGTTTTGAGGATAGGATGAAATTTGCGGTAATCGGATATGGCAAAAGTGGAAAAGCGGTTGTAGATTATCTTCTCAAGCAGGGAGAACCCTGCTATGTTTTTGATGAGGGAAATCCCGAAGCTGAAAATAGAGAGGTGCATTATTTTTTTGGCGATGAAGCAAAAAATTTCTATAAGTTTAGATTCGATACGGTAGTGGTAAGTCCTGGCATAAGATACAACCATCCTTTTATAGGATATGCTTTATCCTGCAAAGAACGTGTGATAGGAGAGATAGAATTTGGATATGAGGTTGTAAGATGCCCTATAATAGCAATTACAGGAACAAATGGAAAGACTACCTGCACTCATTTAGTAGAAAGAATGCTCTCTTCTTCAGGTTTTAAGGTAAAGGCTTGTGGAAACATGGGTTTTCCTTTTACTGCTGCGGCAGGCGAAGGAGATTGGGATTTCTTGGTGGTGGAGGTAAGTAGTTTCCAGTTAGAATTCATTGACAGGTTTAAACCGTATGTCGCAGTGCTTTTAAATGTGAGCAAAGATCACCTGTACAGGTATAGTAGTTTTGAAGAATATAAAAGAGTGAAGTTGAAAATCTTTACCAATCAGGATGAAGGAGATTATTCTGTATTTAATTGTGATGTGTATGATATGGAACGGGTAAACCCCCTGTCCCGCAAGCTACCTTTTTCCTATAGATGTTTACCTACCGATGGGGCACAGATAAAGAAAGACGGTGTGATTTTATCTATAAATGGTGATAAAATAAAAATTGATCATACAAAGTTGTCTGGTGGACACAACATGGAAAATATAGCTGCAGCATCGTGTGCCTCGCTGGCCTGCGGTGCAAATATTAATACAGTTAAGGAGGTAGCAATGGCTACAGAGACGCTTGAGCATAGGTTGGAATATGTGGGAGAGATAGACGGTGTAAGGTTCTACAACGATTCAAAGAGCACAAACCTTGATGCAGTGAAAAATGCAGTGATGGCTTTTGATAAGCCTATTATCCTGATTCTGGGAGGCAAGCATAAAGGTGTATCTTTTGCTGAGTTAGTTCCATTTTTAAAGGATAGGGTAAAGGTGGTAGTCGTGTTTGGCGAGGATAGAAAAAGGATAGAAAGGGAATTAAAGGGGATAGCTGCTGTTCCTGCTGTAGATGTAGCAGGTGCAATCAGCGGTGCTTTTGCTTTTGCTGCTAAAGGGGATATTGTTTTATTTAGTCCAGGTGGATCAAGCTTTGATCAATATGAAAGCTTTGAAGAAAGAGGAAGGGATTTTAAAAGAAAGTTTGTTCGGTTTAAAAAGAAATACGAGGGTGTTTAATAAATCTTTCTATGTCCAGCTTTTGATTATATGCGTTACTGTGCTTACCCTTGCAGGCATACTGGAGGTATGGAGTTCATCTTTTGTTTACTCCATTTCACACAAGCATACTCCTTATTTCTTCGTTAAAAAGCAGATTGCATTTGCGCTTCTGGGGGTAATGTGTGCCTATCTATTCTACAGAATAGATTATAACCTCTTGCGCGGGAGTTCTTATTTTTTCCTTCTTCTTTCCTTTTTTTTCCTTCTTTTGCTTTATCTGGGGTTTGGAACCAGTATAAGAGGGGCATGTAGATGGTTGAAAATGGGTGGTTTTTCGTTTCAACCTTCGGAATTTGCCAGATTCTCCATTATTTTATATGCTGCTCACTTCCTGGCCAAGAAAGGAAATAAGATAATCAATTTCGGAACAGGATTCTTGCCTTTATATCTTGTTGGTTGCCTGTTTTTTCTTTTAGTTGTAGCAGAACCAGACATAGGTTCTGCTATACTTATTGTGGTAACTGTGCTTACCATTATGTATATTGCTGGAGCAAAGATTTTTCATGTAATTCTGGGCATTTTTCCTGTGATTGCAGGCACTATTTTAGCTGTTTTAATTTATCCCTCAAAGGTTCATAGACTTATGCAATTTTTCAATTCCAATGGTATATTTCAAGTGCAGCAATCGCTGATTGCCATGGGATCGGGAGGATTATTTGGAAAATGGGCGCAAGGAGGCGGGAGTTATAAAAATCTCTTTTTGCCGGATGCTTACAATGATTTTATACTCTCCGGCTTAGGAGAGGACTTTGGCTTTATGGGTATTTTTGTGGTTACTGTAGCCATATTTCTTTTAATATTTTCTATCTTTCGCATAGCTTTATGGGTTAAGGATGATTTTGCTCGCTATGTATGCGTGGGTGCAGGAGTAAGTGTTGCCTATCAATCGATGGTAAACATGGGAACAGCAGTGGGTATCTTGCCGTCGAAGGGTATCACACTGCCTTTTGTAAGTTATGGTGGAACCAGTTTGGTGATAAACTTTGCTATTTTTGGTATCTTGTTGAGTATTGTGAGCAGGAATGCATAAAAGGGTGCTGATAGGCGGCGGAGGAACAGGAGGGCACCTCTATACCGCTGTTGCCCTCGGTGAATTCCTTAAAGAAAAAGGTATGGAGGTTTTAATTGTTGGCTCTTCTCATGGCATAGAGAACGAAATACTCAACAAGTATGATTTTAAATACATTTTGCTTCCGATATACGGTTTTATGGGAAAGAAAATATTTTATAAGTTGAAAAGTGCCTTTTCTCTTCTTTATGCAACGATAAGGGCGTTCTTGATTATTTTAAGATTCAAACCGCAGGCTGTGATCGGCATAGGAGGCTTTGTGTCCTTTCCTGTTGTTTTTGCCGCTTATATTCTCTCAAAGAAAAGGGCAATTTTAGAGCAAAATTCTGTTCCCGGAAAGGCAAATAAATTACTTTCTCACATTTCGAATATGGTATTTGTCAATTTTCCACAGACAAAGAGTTATTTCAAATGTAATGTTGAGGTGGTGGGAAATCCGATAAGACCGCTTTTATGCACCAAGAGGAGGGATTTTTTGGAGGGTGGTATACTGCATCTTTTAGTTCTGGGTGGAAGTCGGGGTGCACATAGCATAAATGAGGCAATGATAGAATTTGCAAAGATATGCGCAAAGAATAAAAAAAGGAAGATCTTTGTGATTCATCAGACAGGTAAGAAGGATTATGAAATGGTAAAAAAGAACTACGAAATGTTGAACCTGCCCTGGCAGGTTTATGATTTTATAGAGGATATGGGAAAGGTTTACGAAAGAAGCGATATGGTTTTGAGCAGAGCGGGAGCCAGTGTGATAAGTGAAATTGCCTGTATGGGATTGCCTGCAATCTTGGTGCCTTTTCCTCACGCAATATACAATCACCAGTATATAAATGCAAAGTATGTGGAAAGAACAGGTGGAAGCATAACAGTAGAAGATTCAAAACTTAACGGAAAGATAATTGATGAAATTGTCTTTAACATGGACAAAGAAAGATTGTTTTCCATGTCCAGGGGCATAAGAAAACTATATAATAACCGTATCGAAAAAATATATCACTGGATTAATGGACGGTAGGGGACTTGAACCCCCGGCCTCCTGCATGCGAAGCAGGCGCTCTCCCCACTGAGCTAACCGCCCTCCTTAAAAACTTAGGATAAAAGGGTTGTATTGTCAAATATAAATTGGTAATCTATGGAAAATGAGATTTAATCAGGCTTTTATATATACATTGAGAGAAGATCCAAGAGAAGCAGAGATTACAAGTCATAAGTTGTTGTTAAAAGCAGGAATGATATTGAAACTGGCTTCGGGTATTTATACTTATCTTCCTTTGGGATTCAGGGTAATTGAAAAGATAAATAAAATCGTTTCAGAGGAAATGGATAGAATAGGTGCAATCAGGCTTCTGATGCCTTCCGTTCAACCAAAAGAGCTATGGGAAGAGAGTGGAAGATGGAAAGAGTATGGAAAGGAACTTTTAAGAATAAAGGATAGAAATGATAGGGATTTTGTTATAGGACCTACCCATGAAGAGGTAGTTGTAGATGTAGCAAGACACTTTGTGAGATCGTATAAAGACCTGCCTCTTACTTTATATCAGATTCAAACCAAGTTCAGGGATGAGATAAGACCGAGATTTGGTTTGATGAGGGGTAGAGAATTTATAATGAAAGATGCGTATAGCTTTGGTAAAGATGAAAAGGATCTGGAAAAGAGTTTTAATGATATGTTTAATGCATACTGCAGGATTTTTAAAAGGTGCGGATTGAAATCCAGAGCGGTGGAGGCAGATACCGGTCTAATTGGAGGGAAGGGGTCACTGGAATTTATGGTTCCTTCCAGTGTTGGAGAGGACGAAATCGTTTGTTGTAACAGATGCAGCTATGCCGCTAACATAGAAAAAGCGGAATCAAGGGTGGAAATTCCCAGAGCTCGTCCGGAACAGAGCATAAAAGAGGTGTATACGCCGAAAAAAAAGACGGTGGAGGAAGTTTCACAATTTCTCAATGTAAGACGGGAAGAAATTGTAAAGACACTCATCTATAAGGGAGAAAGGAGATTTTATGCTTTTCTGGTTAGAGGATGTGATGAATTAAATATTGTAAAAGCAAAGAGAGCAGTAGGTGAAACGGAGTTGCGACCTCCAAGTGAGAAAGAACTAAAAGACATGGGATTGCATTTAGGGTTCTTGGGTCCTGTAGGATTGAAGGAGAAAGATATATATGTTCTGGGGGATAACCTGATAAAGGACATGAAATGGTGCGTGACAGGAGCAAATAAAGAGGATTTTCATCTTGAAGGGGTAAAGATAGGAAGAGATTTTTCAGTGGATATGTATACAGATTTAAGAAGGGTTAAGGAAGGTGAAAACTGTCCTGTATGTAATGGCAAACTGAGCATTCTTAGAGGAATAGAGCTGGGTCATGTATTTAAACTGGAAGACAAGTACAGCAGAAAGATGAACGGTTATTTTTTGGATGAAAAAGGTAAAAAACGGTATTATGTTATGGGATGTTACGGTATAGGCATAGGAAGAACTGCACAGGCAGTAGTGGAGATGCACCACGATGAAAAGGGAATTATCTGGCCTCTGACGGTAGCCCCGTACGATGTGGAGATTATTTCCCTTACTGATAAAGATTATGCCAACCTTCTGCATGATGAATTAGAGAAAGAAGATATAGAAGTTCTACTGGATGATAGAAAGGAGAGTCCTGGTGTAAAATTCGCAGATTGTGATCTTATCGGTATACCGATAAGAATTGTTTTAGGGAAGTATCTTGAACAGGGAAAGGCGGAGGTAAGCTTAAGAAAAGATAGGGAGAAGAGATTTTTAATCTCCAAGCATGAAGTAGTGGGATTTGTGAAGAATCTAAAACGAGAACTGATAAAGGAGATAGAGAATGGATAAACTCTTATGGAAGAGAAAGAGTGTGTGGGAAAAGGGTGATGAATACAGAAAGAAAGCCTTTTCCGTGGCAGAGGAGTATAAGAAATTTATGGACAGTTGTAAGACGGAGAGGGAAGTAGTGGAGTGGATCAAAAGAGAAATAGAAAGGATAGGGTTTTTAAAGGATGGTTCTGAGAAATTCTACATTGTGAATAGAGAAAAGTGTATTGCTGTGGTGAAACTGGGAGAGGGTGAAGGGATGAAGCTCATAGCCGCTCATATTGATTCTCCCCGCATAGACTTGAAGCAGAGGCCACTGTATGAGGACAAAGATACACAACTGGTACTGCTACATACACATTACTATGGAGGCGTAAAAAAATATCAATGGATGAACATTCCTCTGGCAATTCATGGAAAGGTGGTGAAAAAGAATGGTGAAATATTAAATATAAACATAGGAGAAGATGACGATGACCCTCTATTTGTTATTCCTGACCTTCTTCCTCACTTGGCAAGAAAAGAACAGTACGAAAAGAAAGTGGATGAAGCGTTTTCAGCGGAGAAATTAAACCCCATTGTAGGCAGTATGCCCGATTTATCGGAGAAAGAAGAAAAGGTGAAAGCCAGTGTATTGCATTTACTTTATGAAAAATATGGAATAAGTGAGGAGGACCTTGCATCCGCTGAGCTTGAACTTGTTCCCGCCTGGAAATCAAGGGATACAGGAATAGACAGAAGCTTTATTGCCGCCTATGGACAGGATGACAGAATATGTGCCTTTACTGCTTTCAAGGCATTCATGGAAAGTAACAATAAAAAGACATGCATGGTATTGCTGGTGGATAAGGAAGAGATAGGTTCAGATGGAGCAACGGGCATGAAATCACATTTCTTCTTAAGACCTGTTATAGAAATCTTAAAGAGAAAAGGAGAAAAGGCAGATATGGACAATATCATTCAGTTTTTGGAGAAATCCGAGTGTCTGTCTGCCGATGTGAATGGTGCGGTAAATCCCCTGTATAAGGATGTTCATGAAATGGACAATGCATCCTATATCAACAGGGGTGTAGTTTTAACAAAGTATACAGGTCATAAAGGAAAATACGAAGCATCCGATGCGAGTGCAGAGTTTTTGGGAAAGTTGAGAAGCATATTTGATCAAAATGATGTCTTGTGGCAGATTGGAGAATTGGGAAAGGTAGACGAAGGAGGAGGAGGAACAATTGCCAAATACATTGCTCAATGGAATGTTGAGGTTGTGGATTGCGGTCCTGCTATTCTGTCCATGCACTCTCCCTATGAAATAAGTTCAAAGGGTGATCTGTATGAAACATTTAAAGCCTACAAGGCATTTTTTGAATCGGAGTAATTCTTTACTACGATAGCGGGTATTGCTTGATTTTCCCTCTGAGATGGTTAATCTAAACATTGGAGAAACATTAAAAATAAAAAGGGAGAAATGTTCGGTAAAGTTTTGCAGAAGGTATTTGGGACAAGAAATGAGCGGGTATTGAAGGATTTGTGGCCTGTTGTGAGAAAGGTAAATAGTTTAGAAGAGGCCATATCCAGGCTTTCGAATGATGAGTTGAAGAATAAAACAAATGAATTTAAGGAAAGGATTGCCAAAGGTGAATCCTTAGATGATCTTCTCCCAGAGGCGTTTGCAGTTGTGAGAGAAGTATCCAGAAGAACAACGGGAATGAGACATTTCGATGTGCAGATAATGGGAGGCATTGTACTGCATCAGGGCAATATTGCCGAGATGAAAACGGGGGAAGGGAAAACACTGGTAGCCACCTTACCCATCTATCTCAACGCTCTACTGGAGAAAGGTGTTCATTTAGTAACGGTAAATGATTATCTGGCGAAAAGGGATGCGTTGTGGATGGGGCCAATCTATAAGTTCTTGGGACTTTCAGTGGGCGTAATTCAAGGTGGAAACAAATCTCACCTGGTAGATTGGGAAGATGAAAGCACATTTAAAACCACCCTTTTACCCTGCACAAGAAAAGAAGCTTATCAAGCAGATGTAACCTATGGAACAAATAATGAATTTGGCTTTGATTACCTGAGAGATAACATGCAGTATTCTATTGAAAATTATGTGCAGCGTGAGCTCTACTATGCTATCGTAGATGAAGTAGATTTTCTTCTCATCGATGAAGCCCGAACCCCTTTAATCATATCCGGGCCAACGACAGAATCCACCAGGATGTACTATGAGGTAGATAAGGCAGTAAGAACACTTACCAAAGAGGATGTGGAAGTGGATGAAAAAATGAGAACTGCTACTTTTACAGATAGTGGCATAAGCAAGATACAAAAGATATTGGGTATAGATAACCTCTTTGATGTGAGGTATATGGAAATATTGCACATGGTAAATCAATCTCTAAGGGCACATACTCTATTTAGAAAAGACAGGGATTATATTGTAAAGAAAGGGAAAGTAATCATTGTAGATGAGTTTACAGGCAGGATAATGCCAGATAGAAGATATTCAGATGGATTACATCAGGCTTTAGAGGCAAAGGAACATGTGCGTATTCAAAAAGAAAACCAGACCTTAGCTACCATTACATTTCAGAACTATTTCCGTATGTATGAGAAGCTTGCAGGCATGACAGGCACAGCGGCCACGGAAGAAAGAGAATTTAAAGAGATATACAATTTAGAGGTAACAGTGATTCCTACCAACAAACCGATGATAAGAAAAGACTATGATGATGTAATATACAAAACAGAAAAAGAGAAACTGCACGCAATCGTAGATGAAATAAAAGAAAGGCACAAAAAAGGCCAACCTATCTTAGTGGGCACTACATCTGTAGAGAAATCTGAGGTTTTGCATCGCATGCTCGTAAAAGAGCACATTCCTCATACTGTGCTCAATGCCAAACACCACGAAAAGGAAGCGCAGATTATAGCCCATGCAGGAGAGAAGAATGCGGTAACCATAGCCACCAATATGGCAGGTAGAGGAGTAGATATAAAGTTGGGTGAAGGAGTGGAGAAGCTGGGTGGACTATTCATCTTGGGAACGGAAAGACACGAATCCCGGAGGATAGACAACCAGCTTAGAGGTAGATCGGGGAGGCAGGGGGATGTTGGTGAATCACGATTTTACCTCTCCTTAGAGGATGATCTGTTGAGAATATTCGGGTCTGAAAGACTGAAGTTACTCATGGATAAATTGGGTGTTCCAGATGGAGAACCAATACAGAACAAATTTGTTACCAAGGCAATAAGTAATGCTCAAAAACGGGTGGAGGCGTATAACTTTGATATAAGAAAACACCTGCTGGAATATGATGATGTGATGAATAAACAAAGGGAAATAATCTATACCCAGAGAAAGGAAATACTTAAAGGAATGGATCTAAGAGATTCAATATTTGAAGATATAAATGATATTATTGTAAACAATATGGATATTTATCTTCCGGAGACAACAGATCCGGAGAATTGGGATACAAAGGGATTCCGCCAGATGTTCAAACGAATATTTAACCTTGAGCTACCTTTATCCGATGAGGAAATAAAAAACAGGGAAAATAGGGAAAAGATAAGGGATGAGATTGTTTCTCTGGTGAAAAAATTCTACCTGGAAAGGGAAAAACTTGTAGGCAGTGACGAGATGAGAGAAATTGAAAGAATGATTATGTTACAGGTAGTAGATGTCTTGTGGAAAGAACATTTAAGAAATATGGATTATTTAAGGGAGAGTACAGGTTTGCGTGGTTACGGTCAAAGAGATCCCCTAATAGAATATAAGAGAGAATCATTTGAAATGTTTGAAAGGCTGATAGAAGAAATTAAAGAATATACAATAATCAATCTTTTTCATATAAAGATTGCCGTTGGCAAGTAAAAAAGTGGAAACATTCTATTGT